>JBKBVO010000224.1:0-3263 GCA_046289535.1 Deinococcales bacterium
GTTTCGGCGATGGCAGCAAGCAAGCGATCAACGCCAATGCCATAACTACCCATGACCAGGGGTTGGCGCTGCCCTGTAGGGTCTTGCACCAGCGCTCCCATCGCTTGGGCATAACGCGTACCAAGTTCGAAAATATGCCCAAGTTCCAAGCCGCGCCGAATGGTCAGGGGTGCGCCATCGGGTGCGAGTTCGCCCGCTTTAACGGTACGAATATCGGCGTAGCGCGCATGAAAGTCGCGCTCTGGCTCGAGTCCAGCCAAATGATAGCCGTCTTTGTTCGCTCCGCTGACCAAACCACGCCTTCCTCGGAGCGCAGTATCGGCAATGATTCGCGCTCGAGTACCAATCGGACCCAAACTGCCAAAATTGGCACCCATGGCAGCAAAGGTTTCCTCCGCGCCTGCTGTGCGGATATCGTCGCTGCCGAGCACCTTGCCGAGTTTGGTCAGGTTCAGTTGGTGGTCGCCACGCAAGAGCACCACGATCGTCTCGCCCTGGGCGACTACGACCAGTGTTTTGATTTGTCGAGTGGCGGGTACACCATTTGGAAAAATTGGGCTCGAGAAGCGCGTCAGGTCTTCGATGGTGCGTACATTCGGCGTGGCGAATTCCTGTAAAACCTCTGGCACGGCGCTGTCGTCCAAGGGTTCGAGGCTCGAGACAGCAACTTCCAGATTGGCGGCATAGCCATTTTCGGAAAGCGCGATAAAATCTTCGCCAGCCTCGAGCAGCGCGATGAATTCGCGCGAACGATTGCCCCCCATGTCGCCGTTGTTGGCTTCCGCAACCACGACGTCCAAGCCACAGCGTCTGAATATGTTGCGGTAGGCTTGTTCGTGTGCCAAAAATTGCTGATGTAGGGTTTCTTGGCTGAGGGCAAAACTGTAACTGTCTTTCATGGTAAATTCGCGCAGACGCACTAAGCCGCCACGTGGACGGGGTTCATCGCGGAATTTTCTGGCAATCTGATACCAGATACTTGGGAGTTCTTTGTAAGAGCGCAATTCCTTGGCAAGGCTGGCAAAGACCTCTTCGTGGGTCATGCCAAGACAGAGTTCGCGTCCAGCGCGGTCGCGCAGGCGCAGCATTTCGGTGCCAATCGCGTTCCAACGCCCCGAGGCTTTCCAGAGTTCGGCGGGTTGTAGGCTTGGCAGGTCAAACTCCAAACCACCAATTGCATTGAGTTCTTCGCGAATGATAGCTTCGATTTTACTTTTGACGCGCAAGCCAAGTGGCAAATAAGAATAGACCCCGCTTGCGAGTTGGCGCATAAAGCCAGCACGCAAAAGCCATTGATGCGAGGCATTTTCGGCATCACTTGGAGCTTCGCGCAAAGTGGGCGCATAAAATTGGGTTCGTTTCATAGAAAAGTCCTTTAACAAAAAACATGCATAAAAAAAGAGCCGAGCGGCTCAGGTTCTCGAGTGCTCGAGTCTGTTCTATGCGCCTGCACCCGCCGCACAAGTGTGGCGCGGCTGAATTGGTCGCGGGTGTAAAATCAAGTTCATAGGTAAATAGATACCAGATTTATGGGTGAAAAGTCCATAGCTCCAATACATCATTACGCTGATGCTCTTGCAAGCTCTGACGCGCTAAACTCCTGACTATGGCACGTCAGCGCATCAAAAAAGCCGATCTCGAGAAACTCAAAGCCCAAAAACCTGCGCTCGGGCATTCCCCGAGTCGCGCCTCGCAGACCTTTGAAAACAAACGCGCTTACAGTCGGAAACGGGACAAGAAAGCTGTACTCGAGGAATGAAAGAACTCTATAAAAGCCAAGGTGGTCGCACCTTTTTAACGATGTGGCTTGGGCAATCAGTCTCGAGTTTTGGTTCGAGGCTAACGATTTTTGCTTTTGGGATTTGGCTTTACCAACAAACCAACCAAGCCACGCCACTTTTTTTGACTGCATTGGCGGGATTTCTGCCAAGTGTGTTGTTTGCACCTGTTGCGGGTGTCTTGGTTGACCGCATAGACCGTCGTTTGGTGATGATCGGGGTGAATACTGTACACACTATTGTGACGCTGCTGCAGTTTATCACCATCTCGAGTGGAATTGTCAGTTTGCCACTGATCATGGTTCTTTTAGCTGTCTCGAGCGCTGCCGAGACATTTCAGTACCCTGCTGAATCTTCGAGCATGAGCATTTTGGTGCCCAAAGAACAACTCGGTCAAGCAAATGGGCTGTATTCAGTTTCTGGTGGAGTGGGTGATTTGCTTGCTCCGCTTGCAGGGGCGTTCTTAGTCTCGAGTATTGGAATTTCTGGAATTTTGCTGCTGGATTTAGCAAGTTTTGCCTTTGAATTCTTAACGCTTTTTGTGATTCGCATACCCCGACCCCCGACCTCGAGCCTTGGCACAGCCATGCAGGGCAGTATTTTGACACAGGCGAGGGATGGATTTTTGTTTATTACTGCACGTCCTGGTTTGTTCAGTTTATTGATCACATTTACGGGCGTGAATTTTATGATGGGTTTGGTGAGCAACTTGCAGGTACCTTTGGTGCTCTCCAGAAGCTCTGACCCAAACGCCGTGGGACTTGTTGCCTCGAGTTTTGGTGTTGGGGTGCTGTTGGGCGGCTTGTACATGACCACAACAGGCGGAATTCGCCCTAGAGTGCATGGGGTCTTTGCGGGCAATGGATTGGTGGGTATTTTTGGAACAATGCTTTTTGGTGTGGCACAGGTATTGCCGCTTTGGATTATTGCAAATGTTTGTGCTGGATTTTTGCTGCCCGTGCTAAATGGCTCTTCGCAGAGTATATGGCAGCAGAAAACCCCTGCCGATATTCAAGGGCGGGTTTTTGCAGCGCGACGACAAATTGCTCAAATTACAAGCCCGATGGCGTTTATCATTGCTGGACCACTGACTGACCTTATATTTAAGCCAGCATTCTCGAGTGCTGCTTGGGATAGCTGGACATGGCTTTTGGGTGGCTCGAGTGGGCGCGGTTATGCGGCGATGTTTGTGTTTTTTGGATTGTTACAGGCAATTTGGAGTTTTTCGGGTTATTTGCGCCCTGCTGCTCGCAATGTTGAGCGTGATGTGGCAGATGCTTAAAACATCACTAATTCTTTTGGCAACTCGAGATTGTCATAGCCGCATAGAGCAAGTGCTGTATCTATTTCTGAGCGCAACAACTCGAGCGTATGTGTGAGGGCGGGTGCGCCGCCGAGTGCGAGTGACCACAGCAGCGGTCTGCCAATTGCCACCGCATTTGCCCCTAGTGCAAGTGCTTTAATCACATCGGTACCGCGTAGCAC
>JBKBVO010000225.1:0-3236 GCA_046289535.1 Deinococcales bacterium
CAAACTGGTTTTTCCGGAAACGGGTGTACAAATCGAAGGCACATTTCGTTTGAACGAATTTGCACTGCTTGCTCCAGAGCAACTCGAGTTCTTGCGGCTATATATTAAAGTGCGCGGTAACTTGAAAGAAGTCGAGCGTATTTTGGGGTTAAGTTACCCAACCGTCCGTGTTCGCTTTGATGGTCTGCTGCGTGCGCTTGGGTACGAACCAGACCCCGACGAATCTGATGCCAGAGAAGCAATTTTACGCGCCCTCGAGCGTGGCGAGTTGACACCGACCGAAGCCGCCGAAAAGCTGAAGAAACTGGGCTGAGATTTTGTTGTAATTTGCAATGATGTCTAACCCCATTCATGCGCTATCCGTTGCTGTGTGAAGCTCTCTGCTCTCCAAATCAGAAGCGCTTTAATCTATCAAATTCAACCCACGAAGGTTTGGCAACTCGAGTGCCCAAGCTCGGTCGTCCTTGGCTTGGCGGTATTATCCCTCAGCTCTTCCAAGGCTGGCGTGATTCGTGCTTGCTCTTGAATGCGGTTGTTTGGGCGTGAGCTGCATGGTTTAACCTTTTCGCACAAAAAAACCATGTACAGGCTCGAGGCTGCTAAACGCCACCCAATCGCCTGCTTTCAGTTTTCGCCACGATTCGTCTAAAACCCCAATCACCAATCGAGCGCTTGCCTCGAGTACCACATGATGCGGCAAGACTGCGAGAATCTGCCCGATGCCCTCAAGTCTCGAGACCCCAACAGTGTGCAGTTCTTGCTCTCTTGTCTGGGTTTGAGCGAGGGTTTGCACCATTGGGTTGACAATCATCAGCGCCTTGCCAGTATTTGCCACATACGGACCCACACGGTCAAACACATAGACAATTTTTCCTGCTAGCTTAATCTCGAGCAGCGGTGAGGCTTCGGTTTGGGGATAAATCTGTACACGAACAGCATAGGCTTTATGCTGTTCGATAAATTCGCTTACGGAGTGTTCCAAGACGGGCATGGCGTCAGTCTAACGCGTCTCGAGATGAAGTGTTGCACAAAAATAACAAAATCAAATAAATGTTTGTTAAAAACATGGTCAATCGTGTTTTATTCGGGACAATGTACTAAATAAAGGAGTGTCTAACCATTGACAGACGCACAGTCTTTCCGTAAAATCCCCGAGGTTCAACCAAACGGCGTTATTTTCGTACTCGCGTCATCGCGGTCGAAGCCGTTTATTTTCTTAGGAGGAAAAGGGATGAAAAAGCGTTATTTGGGTTTGGCGGTTTTAGCGGCGCTAGCCATGGGTGCAGAGGCTCAAAACAAGGGCGTGATTAAAATCGCCTCGCAAAGCCCGCTCTCTGGTGGTCAGAGCAAACTTGGTGTGGCAATCTCAAACGGTATACGTTTGGCAATTGACGATGAAGGCAAGCTGATTACAAGCCTCGGGTTTAAGCTCGAATACGCCCCATTCGATGACCAAGCCAAAGCCGAGCAAGGTGTTGCCAATGCCAACCGTATGATCAACGATGCCGATATCTTGGGCATGGTTGGGCACTTGAACTCTGGTGTTGCCATCCCCTCGAGCGAGGTGTATGCGCGCGTCAACTTGGCGACGGTTTCGCCCGCCAATACCAACCCGCTCGTGACCGACCGCAAGTCCACATTGGCAATCATGAGCCGTATCTGCGGACGCGACGACGTACAGGGACCAGCCGGTGCAGACTTTGTTGTGGATACGCTCAAAGCTAAGAAAATTTATGTGATTAACGATAAAACCGCTTACGGTGAGGGCTTGGCAGCCGCATTTGCTATGCGTGCCAAGGCTAAGGGTGCGACCACCACTGAAATCGGTGTCGAGGCTACCGAGCGCGACTTTGCTACAATTCTCAACCGTGCCGCTGCTGAGAAGCCTGATGTGGTCTACTACGCCGGTATTTACGACCAGGGCGGTCCACTTCTGAAGCAGATGCGCGCCCGTGGCTTGAATCAGCCGTTCGTTGGTGGCGATGGTTTGGATGGCTCTGACCTGCAAGCCTTGGCTGGTGCCGAAAACATGAAGAATGTTTTCTTTACCACAACTGCGGTGCCACTCTCGAGCCTGCCTGCTGCTAAGGGCTTTGCAGCGCGCTACAACAAGAAGTTCAGTGTTGCTGCTGAAGGTTATGCCGCTTATGGTTACGATGCTGCTCGCGTTGTGATTCGTGCAATTGCCGCTGCAGCGAAGGCGAACAAGAACGCCAAGCCAAGCCGCGCCGCTGTGGCTGCCGAGGTTCGCAAGGTGAAGTTCACCGGTGTGACCGGTCCAATCGCGTTCAATAGCCGTGGCGACTTGCCCGTTGCGAAGTACGTGATTGTCCAAGCTACCCCCAACTACGACGACAACAAGGTCAGCAAGATTGTCACGGTTGCTGCACCAACTCCAGAACTGAAGTAAGTCTGAGCTGTACAAAAAGAGACGGGGAATTCCCCGTCTCTTCTTGTTTAGTATGTGTAAGTATTCACAAATTTGCTATTCAAGGGGTGAAAATGACGGCAGAATTGTTTTTTGGCTTGCTCCCGCCTACGATTATAGACGGATTATCCATTGGTTTAATGTACGCGGTGATTGCCCTAGGCTACACCATGGTATACGGTGTGCTCGAGTTTATTAACTTCGCCCATTCGGAGATTTTTATGGTTGGTGCAGTTATTGGTGTGGAACTGATTACTGCAGTGTTGATGCCAACAGGGTGGCACCCCTTGCTACAGTTACTGATTGCGATTGTGGTGGCAGCATTGGCAGCAGGTATTTTGGCGGTGATGGTCGAACGCTTGGCGTATCGCCCTTTGCGTCAGCGCAATGCCCCCAAGTTGGTGCCGTTGATTTCGGCAATTGGCATGAGTTTGTTTTTGATTGATATCATGCGCTTAATCCTTAATCCCGCTAGCCCGAACCGCCCTTTTCCAAGCTCGGGTAACTTTGATTTTTTGACCAACCAACTCAACCTTGGTTTTGTTTCGATCCCCTATAAGACCCTCACAGTGTTCGTAGTGGTCATGCTGATGCTTGCGGGTTTGATTTACTTGGTCAATTACACCAATCTTGGTCGTGCCATTCGCGCAGTTGCTCAAGATCAGAGCACCTCGAGCCTGATGGGAATTAATGTTTCAAACATTATTGTTTTAACGTTTTTTATCGGTGGAGCCTTAGGTGGTGTGGCAGGCGTGCTGTATGCCATGAAGTATGGCGTGGCATCGCCGGTGATGGGTTTTATTCCAGG
>JBKBVO010000036.1:0-15656 GCA_046289535.1 Deinococcales bacterium
AGTGGACTTCGCACGCCCAAATCACCCTGATTTAGCACATGCGTGTGCCCCATTTTTGTTTTTAAATCCTTGTGATGCCAGATTCACTTAATCACTCTCGTTTGACCCAAAAAACGGTCAAACTGTCGTTCAAGCGTTAATCTGGTTTTTTTGTCACTCCTTTTAGTCGATTAATCAGTCAAAATACACGACTGATTAACACAACTTGGTATAACATGACGCTCTAGCGCCATTTCTGATAAGTACGCTGTTTACCCCCATATCTCGAGGATGCCGTAATTTGTGAAATCTGATATAGCCTTCGATGTAATAATTTTATACTGAGACTTAAATGGCGCAACTGCATGGCGGAGCGAACTTCGTTTAGAAAGGGGGAGGTTTTGAAGAATATGTTTTCATACCAGAAACTACCAACCCCCAGCAAAACCATTCACCTTGAGGAGATTGCGCCGCACTTGCGGTGTAACTACTAGTTAGCTTCCCGAATCAGCGCATGGCGAAACGACAGGCAGGACTTGATGGCAGCAAAGAAGAACACCGAGACCAAACGCCTGATCGAATCCTGCGAGCACCGCGACAAAACGCGCGTCAACAACCCGCCCGTCGGGCTGGTAACGTCGGGCACCGACCCCGCCGCAGGGCAGCAGAGGAAATCCTACGCCTACGACCCGCAACTGCTGTGGTCGGGCAAAGCCGAGCACACCTCCTTCGAGGTGCCGATCGTCTCGCTGCACGTCCACGAGCGCATTGACCCCAAGACCATCATCGAGGCGACGCGCAAACTCCCCTCTCCCACCGAGAGAGGAGCCGAGGTTGAGGGGCTTCAACTTCCCCTCTTCGAGAAGGAGCGCAAAGAGCCACTGCGCGAAGCGGTGGAGTTCTATCGACACTAGCACGGGTGAAGTAATCGCCTCGTCGCTGGAGACAGCTTGCTGGCGATGAACTCGCTGCTCGAGAAAGAGGTTTTCTTCTAGGACTTCGGATATGCTTGACCAACGTTACAGGCACTTTGATGGCGACAAAAGATATCGTTTAAGTGGCCTTACATCACAAGGGAAAACTGAGAGTGAGACGAACCAGCTATATGAATTTTATGGAAAAGAATATAGACCATCCGAAGGCAGGCATTGGTCGACCAAAATTGAAGGTCTGAAACGATTGGTGCTGACGGATCGTATTACTACCGGAGGGTTAGCTTTGGTCTACAAGCGATATGATGCTGATTTTCCTCTGTTTCCAATTCGCAATGTCTGGACAGATAGAGGCTGATATTATTTTTTGGAGCGCTTGAGTACGTCCTCGACTGCCTTTGCAATGTGCCAAAGTCACGGTGGCGGTCAGCAATGCCAGTAAAGTCAGTTGAATTTTCATAATTTTCCTTGGATTAAATTTGGAATAGAACTGGTCTCATGAAACGGCGTGGTATCCCATGCTTGTTCAGTCAGCTTTTGAAGTGCCACAATCCAAGCCGTGTGGTCGTTCAAACAGGGAATATAAGTCAACTGCTCGCCGCCAGCCTTCAAGAAAATTTCTTTGCCTTCCTGTGCGATTTCCTCTAAGGTTTCTAAGCAATCTGAAACAAAGGCTGGACAGAGGATGGCTAAACGCTTAACACCTTGCTTGGGATACTGTTCGAGTATTTTATCGGTGAATGGAGTCAGCCAGCCGCCACCCAAACGGCTCTGAAAAGAAATATCGTAATTGGTAATACCGAGTTGTGTGGCAAGGCTTTCGGTGGTGCGAACGGCTTGGTGTTTATAGCAGTATTGATGGGCTGGGCTATCCACTTGGCAGCAATTGGCAGTGCTGAAACAGTGCTGACCGGTACAGTCGGACTTTTTCACATGACGCTTCGGAATACCATGATACGAAAACAGTACCCTGTCAAACCCAGTTTTCAGATGCGGCTTGGTGACTGCGGCTAGGGCGCTGATGTACTCAGGTTGGTCATAAAAAGGGGCGAGGATTTTTAAGTCTAAATTAACCCCAAGCTGTGCCAGACTTTCTCGGGTTTCTCGAGCTACGGTTTCGGTGGTTGCCATCGCATATTGAGGATAGAGCGGCACAAGCAGCAACTCTTGTAAATCTGGGTTCTGCTCGAGCATAGCGCGTAATGCTGATTCGATACTTGGATTTTGGTAACGCATTCCCAAGGCTACGGGGATGCTCGAGATGGCTTGCAAGGCGGTTTGCACCCGCTTAGAAATCACTACCAAGGGGCTGCCTTCGTCCCACCAAATTTTTTGGTAGGCGGCAGCAGATTTTTTTGGACGGACATTTAAGATCACGCCGCGCACCAAAAAAGAGCGTAACCAATACGGAAAATCTAGCACATGCGGATCCATCAAGAATTCATCGAGGTACTTTTTGACATCTGGAATGGAGGTTGAATCTGGTGAACCCAGATTGACCAGTAAAATAGCGCGTTTACTCACCCCTCGAGTATGCCCAGATTATTTTATTTATTTTGTCATCAATCTGTCGGAGTAAATTGATAACCCACGCACCAAATCGTGTGCAGATAACGCGGTTGGCTTGGGGTTGGCTCGAGGATTTTTCGTAAGCGCACCACCACATTGTCCACCGTGCGGTTGCTGGGGTAGTTGTCTGTCTCCCAAACCAAATCAAGAATTTCATTGCGGCTGATGACTTGATTGGGGCGCTCGGTAAAGAGTTTTAAGAGCAGCATCTCGCGTTCGTTTAAGTTTTCAAACCCGCGAGATGTGCTGACTGTAACGCCAAAAAGTCTATGCCGATGTCGGCAAAGCGGTAGCTCGAGTCTTGACGCAACCACTTGGCACGGCGCAAACAACGTTTGACTAAAGTATTTACTTCAAACGCACAATCTGCTCGGCAATCTCCTGCTCTAAATTTTGCTGTTCTTTTTGAATTTGCAAATCACGCTGCTCGAGCGCTTGCATCGCATTTTCTAAGCCCTCGAGTTGGCGCACCAAACGCCCACGCAATTTTCCATCTTCGGGGCGGGTCAGTGGCTCAAGGTTTTTGCGTGTATCATCCATGCGAGCGCGTACCTTGCCACGCTCGATTTCGTTTTGGTGCAATTCTTGTCGCAAGTTAGCAATTTTGGCTTGGCGCTCTAATATGCTGTTTAAGGTCTGGGCACTCGCTTGCGATAACAAATGCTGCGCGAGGTAATCGGCGATCTGATATCCCTGCAAACCGCGAATTTCTTGGTAGCGGCTGGTTTGGCGGGTCTCGAGCAGCCTCAACTCACTGCGCTTTTGTGCAACCGCCATAAATTTAAAACGCGCGAATTCGTTTGTTTGTTCAAGGGCTTCGCGTTGCAAGGTAGCATTGTGCCAACGCGGATGCTCCAAGGTAATCAGCGCATCTTTCTCGAGATTTGAGGTGGCTTCGTAGGTGGTTTCGAGTTCTTCGGATAGTTCCAAGAACATGCTGCCATCTAAAAAACGCACTTGGGTGGTGGTCTCGCGGGTCTGGGTTTGAGTTGTTATTTTAATACCCAGCTCTAAAGCAAATGCCAAAATGACATCCGCACCACTTGGGCTAAATGGCACCACGGCTTCGCCTGCATAATCGGCGTTGTCCAAAATCACACAAGGTCCGCGTTCGAGCGTGATATTCTGGTTTTTGAAGCGCAGGCTTGCCGTTGGATTTTCACCTGTTTTATGTGGGTTGTAAAGGAGTTCGCGGCTGCCGCGTGCCTTAAAGCCCAAAATTGGTACCATACCGCTCTCGCCGCGTTTGACAGTGACTGGGGTAGCGATTTTATAGGCAAATAATGCCCCTTTAGATTCAGTGCTGGCTTGGGCAGGAGCGCTTTCCTGATATGCTGCCTCGAGTCTTTTGGCGCTGCGCTTGGACATCGCGGGTGCGGGTGCTGCCATCATTGGGGACATACCCGGAGCCATATCTTGTTCAACTTCCATCATTGCAGCAAATTCAATTGGTGCTTGGACAGTGCGTGACTCGTCGCGTACCAGTGGACGTTCTGGGGTGTTGGGGGTATGCAACTCGTAACGAAAACTCACAGGCATTCCAGCGGTTAAGGTCAGTTGCACCGCTTCTAGGTCTTCTTCTAAGGTATTATCAAAAAGTCCCCAACCTTGCACAAAAATATCGCGCGCTTCGGGATCGTTTTCGACTTCTCTTGCCAGTAAACGGTACGAAACCCGCCACGCAGGAGCAGGAGCAATATAGGAAACATCCACCGCACTTGGGGCAGAAAGCGTGACTCGAGCCGTAGCCCGGCTGGTATCGCGGCGCAGGCTGGTCAAGGCAAATTCCAAATCCGATTGGGCACGTTCGTCTTCTAGGACCACTCGCCCGATGTGCGAAAGTGGAATCAGTTCGATGCCTTGTGCTGTAGAAAACGCTAAGAGTGCCCGTTCAAGGTGGTGCTCGCTCTCGGTCTCGAGTCCAATAATATTGCCCGTTTTGACAACCTCGCCGATATACACCGATGCTTTCGCGCCTGCAAATGCCTTGAGCAACCCCGATACAGGCGGCGAAAGCTCGAGCGGTTGGCGCTGGGCGTTTTGGTTGCGGTTGGGCGGAGTCTCGAAAGCAACGCCCAGGACTTGGGCGTTGTCGGGCAATACCGCAAGGCTTTTGAGGGCATCGTCCATTGCTTTGGCATCGAACTCGAGCGCAAAACTAGCGTTTGCCTGCCCTGAGCGCTCGAAAAAGCCTAAGCCGTGCTTATAGAGGGTGACTCGTTTTATGGGAAGGGTCATGCAAGGAGTATAGTGCAAATGGCGATAAAGCGTAATTGCCACTTTTTGCTACAAATGCGGCGTTTCATCAGTCCAGTAACACTACGGGCGCACCCATTCAAGATAATTCTATTTATCCGCGTCCTTTTTTCACATTCCGTTCTGCTTTGCGCCGCTCTTGACGCGAAAGTTTTTGCACTTTGGTACCGCTTGAACGAATAAATGGATTATTACCACTCGAATATCCTGCCCCTGCATTGCCAGCTACCTCGCCAGCATCAGCAGCTTGCTGTTGTGGTGGCGCTTCGAAATTGACCTGTACACGGAAAATAAATTTGGTGACTTCGGCTTTAATCGCTTCGGTCATTTCTGCAAAGAGCTTGGTGGCTTCAAACTTGTATTCCACAAATGGGTCTTTTTGTCCGTACTGGCGGTTAAAAATACCACTCCGCAGCACATCCATACTGTGTAGGTGTTCTTTCCAGAATTGGTCTACAATCTGTAGCACCACATAGCGCTCTAAGCTGCGTAAAATCGGAGCTGTCAGTTGTTGCTCGCGGGCTTCGTAGGCTTCGGCAGCGACATCGAGCAGTTTGTCGGTGGCGGCATCGCGCTTGAGTTCACGCAAGGCTTCAAAGTTGTACTGCTCAAAGGCTGGGCAGGCATCCACCAAAGTCGCACGCAAATCCTCGAGTTTCCATTCGTCAGAATCTCCAGATAAGTGCAAGCTGGCTTGGGTATTGATGAAATCCACAATCATACCTTCGGTCAGTTCGTTTACGCCTTCGTCCTTACCCAGTAGTACCTCGCGGCGCTGTGCGTAGACCACCTCGCGCTGCTTGCTCATCACATCGTCGAAGGCAAGAAGCTGCTTGCGAATTGCAAAATTACGGTCTTCAACGCGTTTTTGTGCAGTTTCGATACTGCGCGTCACCATACCTGCTTCAATCGGTTGGTTATCATCCATGCCAAGGCGGTCAAGCATCTTGACCACGCTCTCGTTGGCAAAAAGGCGCATCAGGTCATCTTCAAAAGACAAATAGAAGCGGCTCGAGCCAGGATCGCCCTGTCGCCCCGAGCGTCCGCGCAATTGATTGTCTATGCGCCGTGCCTCGTGGCGTTCGGTGCCAATGATATGCAAGCCGCCTGCTTCTTTGACTTTGCTGCTGTCGGCTTTAAATTCGTCGCGGGTGGCGATGATGTGCTTGATATCATCATCGGTGATGCCTGGCTTATCGGCGATGTGCTTTTTAGCACCCTCGAGATCATCGCGCAAGCAAGCCGCCACAAACAGTTCGATGCCGTCATCATAACGGCTAAAACCTTTTTTCTCGAGATGCGCGTATGCCGCAAACTCGGCATTGCCACCAAGTTGAATATCGGTGCCGCGCCCTGCCATGTTGGTAGAAATCGTGATTGTACCGCTTCTACCTGCTTGTGCCACAATATCGGCTTCGCGTGCGTGATGTTTGGCATTTAAGACATTGTGCTTAATGCCTTTACGCAGTGCCGCCAGGACATGAACTTCTTTCTCGAGTTGTTCAAAAAACGGAATGGCATTTTTGGGCAGTTTGGCTTTCACGCCTTCTAATTTTTCTGGGGTCAGGCTACCTGGATTCGAGAGCAATTTTTGCATCTCCTCGATTAAAGCTGTGCTACCTTTGGCAAGTTGGGCTTGCAGCGCGCCCGCACTTTTTTCCAAGAACTGCACATAGCGATTGGGTTCGGATAACAACTTACTCAAAAACTCGGATTTTTCGATACTGATTGTGCCTACCAAAACAGGCTGTCCCTTTTGGTGTTTTTCGACGATTTCCTCGAGCACTGCCTTAAACTTACCCAACTCAGAGCGGTAAACCACATCTTGGGCATCTTTGCGAATCATTGGCAGGTTGGTGGGAATCACCAAGACATCGGCGTTGTAGAGTTCGATAAATTCTTTTTCTTCGGTTTTGGCGGTGCCAGTCATGCCGGCAATTTTGTTGTAGAGCTTAAAGAAGTTTTGGTAAGTGATGGTCGCAAGAGTCTGGTTTTCGCCTGCAATTTTAACGTTTTCTTTGGCTTCGATCGCCTGATGCAGACCTTCACCATAGCGCCTGCCCGGCATCAAGCGCCCGGTGAATTCATCCACAATAATAACTTCGCCTTCTTGAACAATATAATCAACATCCTTTTTATAGTGTTCGTTGGCGCGCAGGGCTTGAATCAGCATATGCCCAAGTTCCATATTTTCGGTGGTGAACAAGCCTTCAATCGAGAGCAGCTTTTCGGCTTTATTGATACCAGCCTCGGTCAGGTGAATATTGCGCCCTTTCTCATCTACGGTGTAATCGCCCGTTGGTTCGGTACGGGTTTTATCGCCTGGAATGACCGCTTCACCTTTCTCGAGCATTCCTGCGATTTTGGCCATCAGGTAATAATTGGTGGTGGACTTTTCCGAGGCACCCGAAATGATTAAGGGGGTGCGAGCTTCATCAATCAGAATGCTATCTACCTCGTCTATAATACAAAAGTTCAATGGTGTGTCGGCACGTAAAACCAGTTGTTCGGGGGTGGGTGCCATGTTGTCGCGCAGGTAGTCAAAGCCCAGTTCCGAGTTGGTGATATAGGTGATGTCGCAAGCGTAAGCGGCTTTACGCTCGTGTGGCTGCATCTGGCTTTGGATTAAACCCACGCTCAAGCCCAGAGTCTTAAACACCAAACCCATTTGCTCTGCGCCGACTTTGGCGAGGTAATCGTTGGCGGTCACAAGGTGCACGCCTTTACCCGAAAGTGCATTTAGCGCCAATGCGAGAGTTGCTACCAGCGTTTTGCCTTCGCCGGTTTTCATTTCCGCAATTCGCCCTGCATGCAGTGCCGCCCCACCAATAAGCTGTACATCGTAATGGCGTTTGCCCAGGGTGCGCTTGCTGGCTTCGCGAGTTAGGGCAAAGGCTTCGACCATCAGCTTGTCTAAAGATTCGCCATCTTGGTGCCGCAAACGCAGTTTGCCAAATTCTTCCGCTAAGTGTTCGGTAGCAAGTTTCTCCATCTCGCTCTCGAGTGCATTCACTTTAGAAACCACATCTTTTTGCAATTTCGCCACGTCTTTGGCGTTGTTATCGAATAATTTATTGATAATTCCGAGCATAAGTGAGTGAGTATAGCACTCGTAGGTGAGGATTTTGACACCCCTAACACCAAGAACCTCCCGCATAAGCGGGAGGTTCCTCAAAAGCACTCTACTTACACTTTAAAGCAGCGTTGGCGCGTTCGGCTTCTTTGTTTTGTCCAACCCCACCAGCCAGTTCAATGGCTTTAGCATAGCTTTTGCAAGCGGCTTCCTTTTCACCCAAGGCTTCGTTGGATTGACCGATCCAGAACCAGTAAAGCTGGTTATCCACATCTAAAACCAGGGCGCGACTGAATTGACCCTTGGCATCCTTGGCGCGCCCGAGCTGCATGTAGACTCGCCCCAAGAAATAAGAATTTTCGTGGTAGATATTGCCTGTATCGGCTTTGACTGCTTGCTCGAGCACGGGGTGAGAGAGATTTAAGTTATTTTGCAGATATAACACAATCCCGTACTGCCCAACCACAAAAGAATTTTTGCAGCGTGTTCCGCCACAGAGGTTATAGGCTTGGGTGGCTTGGTCGGCAGCTTCGGTGAGGTCGCCCGTTTGGTTACGCTCGCGCAGAGCGCGCGCTAGATATGCCCTAAATTCGGCATCTCTTGGCATCAGGTTGATTGCCTTTTTCAAGGCTTCGATGGCTTTGGTCAGTTGGTTACTGGCAACATAAAGCGTACCAAGGTTAAACCAAATCACGCCTGCGTCAGGGCGCAATTGTGCTGCACGCTCAAAAGCTTGCACAGCTTTTGCCACATCGCCACGGTCTTTGTAGATGTTACCGCGCATGTTGGCAATCGAACCTTTGCTTTCGTTGGTGGTTGCAATTCGCTCAGCATCGTCAAGGATTTTTAAGCCCTCGTCGAGCAATGCCAACTGACGGGCGCGGTCGCTCGAGTTACGCCACTGGTTGCGGTAGGCATCTGCCATTGCCACATAGCAAAGCCAATACTTGGCATCGGTTGCAACACACTGCTTAAAATGCTCTATCGCTGCCGAAAAGAGCTTAAGGCGAATTTCGGTATTGCCTAACAGCAAGAGTGCTTCGGTATTTTTTGGTTCGAGCGTGACACAACTGCGAAAAGCGATATAGGCTTGATCAAATAACCCCTGAGACACATAGAGTTTACCAAGTGGAACAAATTGAGCACAGGTTCTGGGTGGGTTATTGGTTGGCTGATTCTGTGCCAGTGCAGAGCTACCCAAAACTCCTAGCAGGACGAGTAATACCGAAAAGCGTTGTAACACAGAGGGTCTCCTTCGAAGCACTCGAGCTTGTCTCGAGTTGCCACATAGCAATAAGTTCTGCCAAGTACTCTGGCACTAGATTCGCGCAGAAGTCTACGCAGCCCTTTTTTACATCGGGTGAAGTATGCGTGAGAAGCGTGGGGGGAAGGTTTAACGCTTTGGTATCCAAACTTGGGCACGTTGCTCTCGCTGCCAAAGATAAAACTGGTTGCCGTCCAACACTTGGGGTTCGCTCCAGACCCCATCTGGGTATTGCACTCGCACACTGGCGGTCTTGGAGTTGCCCAGACCAAAATGCACAAAGCCCAAATGCCCACTGGCATGACCACCACCCACAGTCAGTTCTTGGCGCACTACTTTGCCGTTTTCGAGCGTAAGCTCGAGCCAGCTTCCAATGGCATCGCGATTGCCACCTTCTTGGCGTAAGCGTATTTGTAACCAGTTGCCTTGTTGCGGTGTATTGCGCCAAACCTCGGCGTTATCCCAACGATTGACCACCACTAAATCCAACCAGCCATCCAAATTAAGGTCTGCGAGCATTGCGCCGCGTCCGCGTTTTCCGCTTGCCACACCCGCTTGTTCGCCCACCTCGAGAAAATCACCACTCTGTTGCTGAAGCAGTAAATTGTTAGGGTCAGACATCGCAAAATCGGGCATCAGTGCCACATTGCCCTTTGCCACAAATAAATCAAACAGCCCATCGTTATTGGCATCGGCAAATTGAGCATGCCAGCCTGTGCTGGGGCGAGTGTTATCGCCCGTATATGGGCGGTGTGCAGTCACACCGCGCTTAAAGGCAATATCGGCGTATTGTGGACGAGTTGCATCCACTTCCAAAGCCTGCAATTTTTGGTCTGCCATGCTGGTCAGGTAATACTCGGGGTAGCCATCGCCCGTTAGGTCGTGACTAGCAATACCCATACCCCAAATCTGCAAGCGCTTCCAACCATCGTCTTCGCTGTAGAGCCTAGGACTAGCATCCATGCGCCAAAGTTGTTCTTGCCCACCTTTGTAGTATTCGCGGTCGTTGGAGATACGCAGCGCAGGCATACCAGAGCGGTTCCAATCCGAAAAAAGCATAGATAAAGAACAGTAGCTTGGCTTGAGCGCAAGTGGTGCAGCATACGCTTGACTCGAGGCAGGGCGCAGCAACCAGTTGTCGGTGCAGCTACCCCACGGATAATCGCTTTGGGCGCGGTCTATGTAGGCCCCTACAGCCAGCGTAGGTAGGGTTTGCCCGCGCTCCCACATGGCGCTAAAGGCGGTATGCCACGCGTCCCCCGCAGCAAAATTCCAACGCTGATTGGCGTTCTCGAATTTGCAGCCACCCAAGCCACGAAAAAGTACATTACCGCCCACGCGCAAGACAGCCAAATCGGTGATACCATCGGCATCTACATCGAGCGGATATGCTCCAGTGACATCGCGCAATTCCAGACCGCTTTGTATTCTCGAGAAATGCAGCGCCTTGCCGCGCCGCGACAGGTTGCGATACAGCACTGCCCTGCTGGTGCCACCCGCCAAAAAGATTTCGGGGTATTGGTCGCCATCACAGTCAAAAACAGCAGTGCCGCCTCCGACCATGTACTCCCAATCACCTTCGTAACGGCTATTGATTCCGCTGCTTGCGCTTTCGTTCAAAAACCTCGGCACAGAGAGATTATTCTGTGCTAGAGCAGCAAGCACCGAGGCAAAGAGTGTTGCCACGAAAAAACCTATTGGACGCATGAACGCAAGAATAGCATTTGTAAGTTTGTCTTATCTACCCAACACCACTTTTGTCCATGCTTGCACCCAGCGTTTTTCGTTTGCGGCAATGGTGCTTGGTGCAAAGTTGCTACTTTTGCTGGGTTTTTCGGCAAAGGCAAAGACTTCGGGTAGTGCTACATCGCGCCGTACTGGATAGACCCACATTTGCGTGGGGATATCTTTTTGCGTCTGTGGCTCGAGCAGAAAATCCACAACTTTTTGCGCCAATTCGGGATTTTTTGCACCCTTCAAGACAGCTACACCCTCAATTTGCAAGAAACTCGAGCCAGCGAGCAACAAGTTGGCGGTAGGCGCAGTTTTTCCATCACCATAAAAGACCTCGGCAGCAGGACTCGAAGCATAGCTCACCACCACAGGGCGACTTCCACCATTGCGACTAAAGTCGGAGTAGTAAGCGCTCTCCCAACCCGAGGCGATTTTAAGATCGTTTCTGCCTAGCGCCGCCCACCATGCCAGCGCTTTTTGTTCACCAAAATGCTTAATTGTGGCAAGTAAAAATGCTAAACCAGGGCTCGAGGTGGCTGGGTTTTGTACCACCAACATGCCTTTGTATTCGGGTTTCAGAAAATCCTCGAGCGTTTTGGGTAGGGGCAATTTTTTGGCGGCAAACCAAGCAATGTCATAATTCAGCGCCACATAGCCATAATTTACAGGACTGATACGCCACTTTGCATCTAGGAGCAGGTTTTTCTCGAGCAAATTGGCAACCTTGGGGCGGTAAGGTGCCAAAATATCGGCGGCGAGTGCACGTGCAAGCAAGGTGTTGTCTATGCCGTAAACCACATCGGCAATAGGGTTTTGTTTGGTCAGAATCAGACGGTTGGTCATGGCACCGGCATCACCACCCTTGATAACGGCAATTTTGATGTTCTGCCGTGCTTCAAACTCGGCAACCACTTCTTTAGAGAGGTTAAAAGAGTCGTGAGTAACAAGTGTTACGCTGCGCTGGTTGGCGCTCGAGAAACCTGCAAACAGTGCTAAAAGACCGATACCAATGTACTTGTGCATAAAAAATCCCCTTTCTGGTGGGAAAGAGGAAGCGGGGTCGCCCGAGTTCTCGAGCTTCCAGTCACGCTCCCTACGGCGGTACAAACCGCGTCAGGTTCAGGGGATATTTCTCAGCTGCCCTTAGGGCGGCACTCCCGTTGACCAAAGGGAGCGTAGCATCGGTTGTAGTAAAAAACAAGGGAACATAGACACAAAAATGCACCAGTGAGCGTTCAGCGATTGACCTGATTCTCGCTGTGACCACCTAAATTTATTTTGTAAGCCCCAAAATAAAAGTACAGATGAAAGAGCAAGTAAAAAAAATACAAAGAGCCAACGGTCTCGAGACAGAATTCGAGCCAACATGGATTTTATTGGCAGGAAGAATTATTGGCTTGTCCGAGCTGTGGTGCAATGCAAACCATGTACTGGCAGCTGATATCATCAAGCGTTTTGCGTTTCAGATTCAATAACTGCGCTGAGCCTGCGGAGCTGACATCAAATGGATGGGGCTGCAAAACAAAGATGTCCAGAACGCGAGTTTTGGACATCTCATACCTCGAAGCATGGGAAGCACATCCATCCGGCATATCAGCGCAAGCCCACCACGCTTGGCTCGAGCCGCACACCTTCGACAAATTGCCCCTTTTTGTCTACAGGAGTAAGGTGTGTCTCACCCGAACCCGCTACACCCAACGCAAAAGCAACTTGGGCAACCTGCTCGGTAGTACCAATGGCAAGAACCGTAAAACTGCTAGGCAGTAAAACAGTGTTCTCCAAGGTGGCGATTCGCACCAAAACACTTTTTTCGACAACACTTTTTAGTGTTGCCGACACACGGCGTGGT
The DNA here is from genome assembly GCA_046289535.1 of Deinococcales bacterium. Classification (GTDB taxonomy): domain Bacteria; phylum Deinococcota; class Deinococci; order Deinococcales; family JAAFIG01; genus JAAFIG01. The sequence goes on from JBKBVO010000036.1 coordinate 12,657, forward strand.
TCAAAGCCAAGGATGGTCACATGATTCGGCGCATTGACACGCACATCGCTCGAGAAAAAGCCATCTGGGCGATTTGCAACCTGAATACTGGCTTCAAGGTTATTGGCTTCGAGTTGCTCGAGTTCGCCGCGAGCGCCTTGAATTTGTACCCGCACGGTTTTGGGTAAGTCGCGGATAACACGGTTCTGCGACAAACCGCGCACCTCGAGTTGCACCTCGAGACTGCGTACTGTTGTGCTGCGTCGTTCGGCAGTGGCACTATACCACAACAAAATAGCCACCAAGAGCGCTCCTGATTTGGCAACCCAGTTGTGAGTCAGGCGTAAAAATAACTCTTTAACTGACATTGCTTGCCTCGGTACTGCGCTGCTGGGGTTTTTGGCGGGCTAGCCTAAACAGCGCTCTGCGAATGCGTGCTTGGCGTTGGGGCTGTATCACGCTTTGGCGTAAACGTTCGCGCAACTCGAGTACCGTCAAGTCGGGGCTTAAAACCCCACCCTCGGCAAGGCGTACCGAACCGCGCTCTTCGGAAACCACAATCACCAAAGCGTCGGTTTGTTCAGATAAACCCAGGGCAGCGCGATGCCGAGTTCCGTAGAGGCGCTGCACACCATGTGAATCGCTTTGCAGTGGAAACAAGCACCCTGCAGCCCGAATCCTGCCGTGTTGTACAATCACACCACCATCGTGTAATGGAGTGTTGCGAGCAAAAATAGTCTCTAAAAGCCCGCTCGAGACTTCGGCATCAAGTTTGATTCCACTGTTGGCATAGTCGCCCAGCGGGGTTTGACGTTCGAGTGCGACCAATGCCCCTACTTTTCTCTCGGAAAGCCATTCGATGGCTCTGGCAATTTCGTTTAAAGAGACAACCTGAGGTGTATCTTCGGCTTGGCGCGGGCGACCTACACGCTCGAGCACTGCCCGAAGTTCGGGCTGAAAAATAACAATCAGGGCAAAAAGCCCGATGGCGGCGACCCGCTCTAAAATCGCGTGCAATGCGGTTAGTCCCAGCAACCGCGCTGCATAGAGTGCCAAACCAAAGACCACCAACCCACGCACCAAGTTTAGGGTTTTCGAATCTGCCATAAGCCGATAAGCCTGATAGAGCAGGATGGCTACGAGCAGAATATCAAGGAGGTCAAGGAATGTGGGCATGAGATCCGCCGTTTAAGCCTACTCGAGTTTGCACAATCCTGCCTCGGACAAATGGCAGAGGTAAACTAGAGCAACTCGAGCTATAATCGAAGAGTGCAGCATTTTCTTTTGGGGCGCAAGCACAAGCAGTGGTTTTTAGCATTGTTGTTGTCGCTTTTGAGCACACCTGCAGTATTCGCCCATGCCGTTGCGGTCAACCTCGACGCATTTACGGAGCAATCCGAGCTTGTGGTTTTGATGAACGGTGTCAATGGCGAACCGATTAACCAAGCTACAATTGCCTACAGCTTGCTCTCAGGCTCGGGTGAGGTCTCGAGTGCTGGGCTTCGCTACGTTGCCGATGGTGAATACCGCGCCAAATTGCCGTCTGTGCCAAAAGGTGAATACACCTTAAAGCTGCGCGATACGACTTTTCCCCAAGAAATGCTCGAGGTTGCAAGCACTGTGCAAATTCCACTGCAAAATCCTGTGCGAATGATCTTACCGCCATCCAAGGTTGGTCAACCCGATGTCACGGTACTGGCGATTTTGGCAGCATTACCGATTTTGGTGGCACTGGTGGCACTCGTGTTGGTGCTGTTTTCACGCCCCAAACCTAAGCCCGAGGTGCTGCCATGAAGAGCATTCTCTTGTGGATTCTACTGTTTTGTGTTGCTTGTGCTCCACAACGGCAAAACGACCTGGCCATTGGTCTCGAGGTCAGCAACCCTAAAGTTGGCAAAACTCCCATTGTACTAAACATTAAGTACCAAAACAAACCGCTCGAAAACGCCGAAGTCACTGTGCGCGGTGACATGACCCACGCAGGTATGGCTCCCGTCCAGCAACAAGCCAAAGCGCTGGGCGGTGGTCGATACGAAATTTCAGCATTTAATTTTACGATGTCGGGCGATTGGGTTTTAACCATCAGCGCCAAAACGGCTACCAAAACCTTGCTGGGCGAGGTCAGGCTCGGGGTAAATCCCTAAAATGCTGCATCGCGTCCGCCCGGACTTGCTTCAGTGGCCTGTTTTGGGCGGCTTTTTGCGTTGGCGTTACTCGAGATTTGTGCTCCAAATGCCGCTTTTGCTCTTGGCACTGCTGGCAATTTACGACGGTTTTTCGGGGCGACAACTTGCACCCACCAACACGGCTACCGTAGCAGTATGGGTGCATTATCGCGGTATTGTAGCGCTAGTGCTGGCGGTGTTTGGCAACCTGTTTTGTGCCGCCTGCCCTCTCATGCTCACACGCGGCTTGAGCAAATTCTTCAAGCCCTTCTTACCAGAGTTTCGCTTTCCTTTTCGCAATAAATACTTGATTCTGGTGTTAACCGCCATATTTTTGTTTTCTTATGAGTACTTCGACCTCTGGGCAAGCCCATGGATTACGGCTTGGTTCATCATTGGTTACTTTATTACAGCACTTGTCGTGGATGTTTTTTTTCCAATGGGAACCTTTTGCAAATACGTTTGCCCGCTTGGGAGTTTCAATTTTGCACTCTCGCACCTGAGCACCACCCAGATAAGTGCGATTCACCCCGATGTTTGCAGCAACTGCGAAGGCAAATACTGCTTAAATGGGCGGCTTGAAACCACCACAACCCGCACTCCACTGCATGGCAACCGCGCTGAGCATGTGCTTTTACAACTCGAGCCAATACCCAAAAGTACCCTTGGTGCATTTCCAGGTTGCGAAACAGAACTTTTTGTGCCACAAATCAAGTCAAACCAAGATTGTACCCTTTGCTTTAATTGTCTGCGTGCCTGCCCTTACGACAATGTGGCGCTCGAGTTGCGCTCGCCGATACGCGAGGCAGCGCAGACCAAACCCAGAACCGATTGGACTTGGTTTGTGGTCTTTTTG
>JBKBVO010000226.1:0-3227 GCA_046289535.1 Deinococcales bacterium
GCGATGCCGACTTCGTGGATGTCCCCGCCAAGGGCTTGCTGGCTAAAGCCTACGCCGAGGAGCGACGCAAATTGCTCGGTGAGCGAGTCAGCGAAAACCCAAAACCAGGAAACCCACGCCCGCTCAACCTGAGCACATACCTGCCCAACCCCTTGGCTGTGTTCGAGCCGCCCGCCATGCCTCGAGAGACAACCCACCTGACTGTTGCTGATGCGGCGGGGAACATCGTGTCTTATACCTTTACCATCGAGACCGTTGGTGGTAGCGGGATTGTTGTACCCGGACGCGGATTTTTACTCAACAACGAGCTGACCGATTTTGATGCCGCACCCAACCTTGCCAACAGCGTCGCCGGCAACAAACGCCCCCGCTCGAGTATGAGTCCGACGATCATTTTTAAGGGTGGTAAGCCGCTGCATGCACTCGGTAGCCCCGGCGGTGCGACAATCATCACTACGGTGCTGCAGACCACGCTCAATCTGCTCGATTTTGGCATGAAGATGCCCGAAGCCATCGGTGCGGCGCGTTACTCGCAACGCAACAGTGCGAGCACCAGTCTCGAGGCGGGTGCCGATGCAACAATCGTACAAGCGCTGACTGCACGAGGACACCGTTTTGCGACTCCCAGCGAAATTGGTGCCGCTACAGGAATCAGCTTTAACCCCGACGGGAGCATGACTGCCGCAGCCGAACCACAGCGCCGTGGTGGTGGTGTGGCGGGCGTGGTTACACCGAAATAATCAGCGTCACCAACAAGCCGCACGGCGAGGCGTTCTCGAGCCGAATGTCCCCGCCGTGCGCTTGTGCAATACGCTGCACCACCGCCAAGCCAAGCCCACTGCCATAGGCTTGGGTGTTTGAGGCGCGAAAAAATGCTTGGGTTACTTTTTTGAGTTCTTCGGGTTTGATACCTCGTCCGTGGTCGCGCACACTGACCTCGGCGCGGTCTGCAAAAATCGTCAGGCATAGATTCACCTGGGTTGAAGGCGCATGTTTTTGCGCGTTCTCGAGCAGGTTTTCCACCGCCCGCTCGAGCAGTATGGGGTTCCCAAACCAGTGTTGCCTCGTTTTGCCGAGGTAGTGCGCGCCGTACTTTTGGGCGAGGCTGGCGAGCATCTGCCCAAAGTCAAATTCGATGCGCTCCGTGCGCCCCTCACGTGCCAAAATGAGCAGCCCTTCAGAGAGTTTGCTCATGCGCGTCACCTGGTTTTGCACGCTCTGCAGAGCCTCTTCAGCGCTTGCCCAGCCATTTTTTTGTGCATCGAGCTGCGCCTGCATGACCGTCAGCGGGGTGCGCAATTCGTGTGCTGCCGTTCGGGTAAAACCGATTTCGCGTTCTTTGACATCTTGCAGTCGGGCGAGCATTTGGTTAAAGGTGGTCGTCAGCGTCTCGAGTTCTCTGCTGCCGCGCGGCGGTACAACGCGTTCAGACAAATCCCCCGAATGCGCCACGCGCTGTTGTGCGGCAATCAGACGCTCGAGCGGGCGCAGCGCCTGCACGCTGACAAGCCAAGCAGCAACCCCGCCCAAACCCGCTAAAAGGGGCACGGTCAAAAACAAAGTAGCAAGGTAATTAGCTTGCCCTTGACGCAAGGCACCTAGGTTCGCCGCCACTTCCAAACGCCGCAGCATCGGAAGCTCGAGCACCAACACGCGCCATGCACCAATCGTCGAGTATCCAAGCTGTGTCGGTGCAATCTCTGGAAACACCGTGCCAAAATCCTCGAGCACCGCTGTCGCGAGCCGTATTCGCGCACGGATGTTGGGGTCGGTATCCAAAATCCGCAAACGACCCGGGCGGTCGTGACCCGGGCGGTCGTGTCTACCTGGAGGCAATAGACGCACTTTCTGTTCGACAAAATCGCGCAGGCTGCGGTCGGCTGCGGCGAGACCGAGGCGTTCGAAGCGAGCATAGCCAACCAGACCCTGCACCACGACCGCCAAGGCAACCAGCACACCAATAAACAGCGCCAAGCGCAGACGCAAGCTCATGCCACCCCCATTTGATAGCCGTTTTTGTGGCTTTTAATCACTTCTGCTCCGAGTTTTTCACGCAGTCGGTAGACTGTCACTTTGACCACAGCTACAGAGCTAGCGCTATCGCCCCAAACCAAATCGAGCAATTCCTCGCTGCTATAAATTTTAGATGGGTGGTACATCAGGCGCTCGAGCAGAGCATATTCGCGCTGCGAAAGCTCCACACGAATGCCATCGAGCAGCACCTCTTGACGCGCTAAATCAACAGACAGCCTGCCGAACTCCAAACGCGTACTCTTCACTTCGCTCGAGCGCCGCAACAGAGCGCGCACGCGCGCGAGTACCTCGAGCAGCATAAACGGCTTGACCACGTAGTCATCGCCCCCGCCATCCAAGCCCTCGAGGCGGTCGGCGAGCGAGTCGCGCGCGGTCAAAAACAGAATCGAACCCATAAAACCAGCCGCTCGAGCCTCCCTCGCAAGGATAAAGCCGCCGTCCTCGTGTTCGTGCAAGCGCACATCGAGCAGCATCAAATCCGGTTCGGATTGCAAAAAGGCTTCGCGTCCGCCCTCGAGGTCATGACAGACGACAACCTCCAGCCCTTGCGCCTTCAAGGCTCGAGCGAGCGGTGTGGCAATTTCGGGTTCGTCTTCGACCAGTAACACGCGCATTGTGCCTCACAGTATAGGGGGTGCGGTTACCCGACCGTAACAAAGATTAAAGCTGCGTGTATACAGAAAATCCGAGCAAGAGGGTCTTGGCGCTCCACGCCAGCGTGCGAATCCAATTGCTCGAGACCAAAAGCGTGTGCGCACTTTGCTCAAAGCCACTCGCCAATATATTGTGTTGTGGGACTTGCACAAAAAAAGTCGAAAGCCAAATCAGCCCTACCAAGCCCGCACAGACCCACGGCACAAGCGCGGGTATCCCCTCGAGCCGCACAGTTAGAAACAAGCCACTCAAAACCAATTCTGCCAGCATTGGCAACAGCACAATACTCGAGATGCGCAAGCTGTGTTCGGCTTCAAAAGCACTAAAGTTCGCACGCTCGGCATAAGAAAAAAGCGGGTAGTGCACCACTTGGATAGTCCAAATCAAGCCCGTCAAGTACGCACCAACAATCAGATTGCACAGCAGAATCAGTTTTTCCATACGTTTACCAATCCAATAAAAAATCTTGTAACACCAAAACGTGCTGCTCGAGTTCGCTGACACCGATTTGCTCTTCGGTGGTATGAGCAAAGAGCTGA
>JBKBVO010000227.1:0-3220 GCA_046289535.1 Deinococcales bacterium
GCGCTCTTGCAGTGGTCACCTGCCAGCACACCCAAGCCGCCCGAATAGATTTGCAGCGATTCGTGCAAGCCGTATTCCATGCAAAAATAACCAACCATCCCTGAAAAATTGGGATGGTGCCGCTTGAACCAAGTATTCTCGAGCCATAAATAGCGCTGCAAGCGCTCATATGTGCGCTCGAGGTCGGCAACGAAGTTTTCGTCTTTCGCCAAGCGGTCAAAATCGCTCTGGGCGGCTTCTTGCAGCACGCGCATCGCATTGTGATTGGTCTGCTCCCAAAGTGTGGGATTAATTGCCGCAAAGAGCGCTTGTGCTTCGGGGTTCCATGTCCACCACAGATTCTTGGCGATGCTCTCTAAGGTTTTAAGGTTGCTGGGCAAGGTCGGATAGACGCGAATGGTCGCAATAGATTGCATAGATTCTCCATACCAAAACAGAATTAAAATTTTAGTTTTGGCGACGCCTGCTAGATTAACACATGGCAAGCGTTTACGAAGGCAAAAAGTACCCTCTAAAATTCGCACCGTTTGTGCGTTGTTAGGCAAGGCGATAGCAATTTTTTAGAGCCTGTCAAAAAAGTATTGGTGGGATTTTCCGTATGTACTGCTTGCGTCGTGTGTATCAAGAGATAAACAGTGCTTGTTCTTTTTTGTGCAAAGGTTTTAATTTTGCAACATTAGATCGAGACGCTTGTAAAAAAAGCAAACCGCCAATAAAGCCCAGTACACCTGGTGCTGCCAAATCGCCAATCAAGGCTCGAGCCAAGGTGTAGACCCCACCCGCACCAAAACCAACAGACAGCAGTGTGACACGAAAGATTTGGGCTTAGGGGATTGCACCGATAGAGCATACAGTTTTTTATAGCTCGATATAAGTAACCACTAAACTTTTAAATCACCCGCCTCCACGCCTCGAGCAGTTCAGTCACGGTCTTGGCATTCTGCGCTTCGATTTGCGCTTGGCGCGGAATCGTGTAGGGCACATCGGACATCTCGAGTGGCAGAATTTCTGTGCTTTGCGGTTGCCAGTGCTCGAGCCAAACACTGGGGATGACTCGGGGCAGCCTGATTTGCTCGAGCGCAGCGTAGAGTTCTGCCCACACGCGCGGTACGGCGTGCAGGGTCGCGTAGCCGCCCCCGCCTGTGGCGAGGATTTTGCCACCACAGACATCTTCGGCGAGCTGAACAATCAGACGGTACGCCGCTGCGTACCCCTGAGTTGTCAGGCACAGGTCGGCAAGTGGGTCGAGTTGGTGCGAATCCGCACCACCTTGCAAAACCAGCACATCGGGTTTGAACCAGCGCAGCGCAGGCAGCAAGACCCGCTCAAGCGCCTCGAGGTAGGAGCGGTCTTGGGTGTATGGCTCGAGCGGTACATTGAGGCTGTAACCTAAACCCGCCTCGCGCCCGAGTTCGTAAATGTAGCCTGTGCCGGGATAAAGATAGCGCCCGGTCTGATGCAGCGAAATGGTCAACACGTTGTTTTCGTGGTAATGCAACCACTGCACCCCATCGCCATGATGCGCGTCCACATCCAAATAGGCAACGCGCAAACCATGTGCGGTCAGGTAGCGTATGGCAATCGAAAGGTCGTTATACACACAAAATCCGCCGCCCATGTTGTATTGCGCGTGGTGCAAGCCACCTGCCAGACCGAGCACTCGAGTCGCAGCACCTGTGGTGATCAGCCGTGCAGCCTCGAGTGTACCACCGCAAACTGCCGCAGTGGCTTCGTGCATTTGGGCAAAAATTGGGGTATCAGAGGTGCCAATACCGTAATCAAATGCGTCGGGAACGTCTTCGCCAGCAGAAGCCTTCTGCACCCGTGCCACATAGCCTCTGGCATGAGTCGAGAGGATATCTTCAAGCTCTGCAGGAGCAAAATCTTGTACATGAAGACGAACACCAAAAGACTCGAGCAAATGTTTGACCGCCTCGGGACGAATCGCCTTAAAAGGATGGTGTTGCCCTAAATCATAAGACAAGGTTTTTGGGTTGTGCAAAAAAATGGTGCGGCTCACATGCGCCACCCACCATCCAAAAAGCGCAAGCGGTCAAATTCTTTTTTGAGCGCATCCGAGGCATGTTCACCAATTCTTGCCATGAGCGAGTTGCCCGGATAATAAGCAATTTCTGGGTCGTCGGTCTTAAAAATTTCAAAACCCACACTGCCATACATCCGCTCGAGTAATTTGCGGTAGGCATGGCTGGTCAAGCCTGTGCTGTCTAAATCAAAATGCCACTGGTAAATCGTGGCAATCACAATTTTGTCGTTATAGCGCCCTGTGCCAATACCAACCTCGAGCAAGTTGCGCGCAAGGTGTCTGCCGCGATGTGTCTTGCTACTCTCGACTGCACCCAACTCGAGTAACCCAGAAACACGGCTTTCAGACCAGCGTTCGATTTCATCGGGCGGATGAAAAGTCGCATAGCCAATAATTCGGTGCCCGAGTTTGGCGATACAGACACAGCCATCAGGGCTTTCGGCGATGCCGACCAAGGCATCTTTTTGTAGCTCAGGCTGACGAAATACATCCAAGGTGTTATCCATCTCGAGCCGCGCAATCAGTATAGGGTCGGCACAGGGCAAAATTTCGATACTGCCGTAGGGACTCGAAATCAGACGCATGGTGCAAATTATAATCGGTGAGCTACTGCTAAATCCCACATCGGCAGCACCCCAAGTTCCAAGCTATCGCTGGGGTCGGCTCGAGCGGCACGCAACCATGCAGCAAGCGCAATCATTGCACCATTGTCGGTATTGAGCTGCGGCGGCGGAAAGAGCACAGTTTTGTCGCTTTGTGTGGCAAAAGCCCGACGCAAACGCTGATTCGCAGCCACACCACCCGCCACAACAATAGTCTGTCGCCCGAGGGCTTTGGCGGCACGCAGAGTCGTTTGCACAAGACTCTGCACCATCACCCGTTCAAAACTCGCAGCGAGGTCGGCAGCGCTGGTGTCGCCTGCCTCGATTGCCAAGCGCGCTTGATTTTTGATGCCGCTGTACGAAAAATCAAACCCCTTTTGCCCCAAGAGTGGCACCGTGAATGGAAAGGCGTTTTCATCGCCCCTTTGTGCCGCTTTAGCGATTGCGGGTCCACCAGGGAAACCCAAACCCAAAAGCCGCGCAACTTTGTCAAATGCCTCACCGGCGGCATCGTCTCGAGTCGCGCCAACCAAGCTATATTGTCCTTGTTGGGTGCAATCAAACAAATGGGTAT
>JBKBVO010000037.1:0-15585 GCA_046289535.1 Deinococcales bacterium
CTGGAACTTTAAAGATTCCAGCAGGCAGCAACGCACGGATTTTTGGTGTACGTCGTCCCGGATCCTCTGCCCCTTCGGCGGTTGGAGCGCCCATCACCTATGACCCCACACAGGTCAATGCTTCTTTGAATAACTCAATTCCACAAGCCCTTGGCAGCTTTGCCAATATCAACGCACAATTAAAAGCTCTGACTGCCGCTTTACGAGCCAATAACCCTGTTGCTATGCAAATCGCAGGCAATAACCTCATAACCACTTCTCGGGGTTGGTTAATCCAAGAAGCCTTAGCTAGCCCCAATAATCGTGATTACGAACCGGGTTCGATGCAGAGTGTCACAGCAACCGCCCAAACCATTAGCACCACATTAAATGCGGATGGTTCAACCCGAAATAATTTTTGGGTGAGGTATGTACCGAATGCTCAAATGCTCCAACTGATTTTCCGCTACTCGAATAACAATACAAGTACAAATACCTGTACCCCAACGTTCAATACAACCCCAACTGTGGTTCGTGTGGGTACAAACTGTGCAATTCTCAATGTGCCACTTACGGCTGCCGACATCTTTCCAAGTGTCAGTAATATAGCTCGGACTACACTAGCAAATAGTTCTGTATGGGATGGCAACCTGATTATCGACGCGGGTACAATTGAATCGGCTAACTCGGCAGTGGAAATCGATGGAACTGTCAACATCAATGGCGATGTTGTGATTCGCGGACAGATTCGTGGAAAAGGACGCTTGGTGGCTCGAGGCAATATCTACATTGTAGGCGATTTTGTTTATAACTGTGGTACTCGAGCCTGTAAAATAGTGGATGGTGTTAATCCAAGCTACCGCAATCCAACACAGCTACCTTTGGTGGGTTTATTGGCAGGTGGTGTTATTGCTGTGGGTGACTTTGATTTTGTGGATTATCGTGGTAGTAATGGAAACACGAATTTTGGCAACACATTCCGTTTTGCTGGAGGGGTGTTTGACTTAATCAATGATCAGGTTGGGCGCAACGTTAATGTGGATGGAAAAACTGGTCAGAGCACTTTGCCCACGGGTTTGCAGTACTATAATATTCCGGGTGCAACAGGTTCCAATTCTCGTTGGATGGGCTTTGTTCCAATGATTGCCGCTAATGCCAATAACCGCGCCCAATTCGCCGTGGATTCATCTGGCAAACCAGCCATAAATAGGCGCTACTTTAAGTCTGCACCATTTGGTTTGATGGTGGCACGATCTGGCTTCGGTCCGTATGAAGGAACTCGCCTCAATAACGGAAATACAGCTAGCGTTATCACTTTATTTCCAAGCAATGGTCCAATTCGTACGGGTAGCAGAATTACAGCCGGGTACTATGTCGCACCAAATAGCCAGAGCAATACTCAATTGGCAGCAAATTTGACCTGTGCTAACGGGTCTGGTCAGAATTTTCGAGTTCGTAATTTGCGTTTTAGTGGTCAGAATGACCAACCCCTAAATACCAATTTTTGGTGTGTTCCAAATGGACTCAATGGAGCATATCATCGGACTTGGAATACGACTGCAAATAAAAACCCTGCTCTCGATACCAGCAGTTGGGTCGCACAGAGTCCGCAAAATGCTGGAGTAGATGGCGGAATAGGAATGACCACTGGTTGGTTGGGTGGTGTCCTTGACGCTCGAACTGTTGGTGCCAATACTTTCTACAGTCGGCTTGGCGATTTAAGTCAGACTCGGTTGTTAAAGCTAATGTGGCTTAGCACAACCGAAAGTGGTACTCGAGATGTAGATCCAGACAAGGCGGGGGCACAGCGCGGACCATTGCGTACGGATGGCATTTTTTATTCCACGCATGCTATCTTTACATTGGCTCGAGCGTACCAAGACACCTTTCAGAATGCCCGTTCCACCAACGAGGGACGCTGGGTGCATAATGGTTCCGCCATTGCAGCAGAGCTTGGATTCCTGGTGACTGGAGACTATACCGGCGCTGCTGGTGGTCTAAACACTCGCTTTACAGTAAATAATAAAGTGCCACTGGATTTTAGACCCTCTGGTACCCTAAATGCTGGTCCGGGAATGGGTATTATTTACGATGAGCGAGCTGTGGGCTTCTTGCAAGTACAGAGTGGCAATGCTGTGCGTCTGAGGCGTATAGGCGCTTTCTCGCAAGCCAATCGCTAATCTTTGGAAGGGGTCTATATGCAAAAAAATTCTCGCGGCTTTACCCTGATAGAAGTATTAATAGTGATTGGCATATTAGGTATCGTTTTGGCACTTGCTGCATTTGTTTTTTTGCGTGAACAACAAGTACAACAGCTTAGGGCTGCCCAGACTCAATTGGCGACGGATATCGAACGTGCAAGGTCACTGGCTCGCCGCTATAGCTACAATTACAGGTTCACCATCAATTATTCGACTGGCGCTTACATTGCTCGAGCACTCGATAACAGTAATGCAGTTGTAACAACTGCCCCAGCTGTAACTGGACGCTTACCTAATCCTATCAAGCTGCTTTCGACTGTCCCGACATCTACAGGCTCTTTTTCGGTTGTCTATTCAGGTCCATTCGGGCGAATGCAGGGGAGTGCTGCCAGTTCTATGCGAATAGGTTTTGGTTCAGCTGCTGGGCAACTCAAGACATCTGTTGATATGATTGGCGTAACAGGGCAGGTGATTCGTCGTGGCATTTCGGAGTAGACAAAACTTGGGCTTTACCGTAATAGAAGTCCTGGTGGCTATTTTATTGTTGAGTACGGTCATACTGATTGGGACGGGGTTTATTTTGCCGCTACGAGTGACTCAACAAACCAGCATTCAAACCACAGCCTTGGCATATGGACGAGCCTACATTGAACTCATCAAAGCTCGATGGTCGGAGTCTAGTTCGTATACCGACGCAGTGACAAATTTGCCGACTGTTTCTAGCGATGACGCAGACGCAGATTCTAGCGATGACGCAGACGCAGACATCAAAATGCCAACTGGATGGATGCTCGAGGATAACAGAACTGCGTGGGCTGCAACCGATAATATCAGGACAGTGACCGTAATAGTGAAACCCCCTATAAATCCCGGTGAGTCAACCAGTGATTGGCAGAGGCGTTGGGTAGAAGTATCCACGCTGATAACACGCCCCTAGAGACAATGGAGGAAATAACATGACGACAGTAAAGTTACGCCAAGGTTTTTCCCTGTTGGAAGTGTTGATAGCTTTAGGGATATTTGGGGCAGTTTTGCTTGGGGTGCTGTCTTTACAGCGAGATGCTACACAAGTTTCGCGTAGCCTATTCAGTAATACGACCCTGCAAGAAGAAATGCGGAATGCTGCCGCAATCATTACAGACGAAGTGCAAAGGGCACTTTATGTGTTTCCACCGTGCGGTGTTAAGTCTCTGGGTACAAATGAGTTCACGATTCAGGCTTGCCCTGACAGTGCTTTTCCCCCTAGCTACGACCCAGCAGGGCTGAATGTAACCTTTTCAAAGTTTACGCTAGGCGCAAGCGGTGCGACAAAACAGCGTCCGGACAATAAAACCACCACGTGGGAGGTGGGGGTTAGTTCCGCACCTTTTCTTGCGATGATTGTTGCTCCGCGTCGCCCTGGAACAGGGGCTTGTAATGCTTCCAATGCGTTGGAGAAATCCAGATCGTGTTACCAATTTGTGGCTTATTATCCTGTATTACGCAGTGCGGTTACAGGTACGGGTAGCATTGAAGCTCTCGATGCTGATCCAGCCAATGATAATCAATGGGTGTTGATGGAATATCGGGAGAACTTAGATGATAATATCGCAGCAAAGACCGTAGCTGTTACAGGCGTTGGAAATGTACTTGTGCCAGCTGTTCGTTGGGATGAGGTTGGGTGTACTTCCCCGGGTTATACTTGTGTTTTAGGTGCTGGGGGTCATCCTACACCTGATCCTGATAGCGCATTTCAAAAGAAAGACGCTGCGCTGCCCGCGTTGACCAAAACAGGCGGAGATTCATTCGCGCTTGCTAGTTTTGTATCGAGAATGTACGACACACGCACACGAGTAAACGGTAATGGCGGTGCAAGCGCTCAGATTTTGATGATTGGTTTGCGTCCGATTACAGGTTTTCAGCTTGAATATCCTGCTGCTGCCATTGATGGACGTGGTGTAACAGAGGTTCGGATTCGTATGCAGGCACAACTTTTTCGAGGTGGGACTGAATATTTAGTTCCGAGAAATGCTCCACTCGAGATTTATGCCTCGCCGCGCAACTTGCCCCCGAATTGATATTCTTAAATCATGACCCAGATCCAACTCTGCCTAGACCACCTCAAGCCAGAAACCCGCGAAACCTTACTCGAGGTCATTTACCAAGAACTGCGTATCAGCCCAGGTGAAATCTCCGCCGATGGTAATTTTGAACTCGAGCTCATCAATCACGACCCCGAAACCACCGAACCCGAAAATGCACCTTATGTCCGAATCAACAACCTCTTGTTTGCTCGAGTGAACGAAGCTCGGATGCGTGAGCTTATCAATGGCAGAAAACGTGGATAATTACTCAAGGAGTTGGCGTAGTAGGGCTTGAACGATTTGAGGTTGAGTTCCTTTGAGTTGCTTTATTGCTTCGCCAACAAAAAAGCCAATTAGACCCTGCCGCCCATTTTTATAGGCGGCGGTTTTGTCTGGGTGTGCTTTGAGTATGGCTCGCAAAGTTGGCTCGAGCATGGCTTGAACTTCTGGGCTGACCTCGAGCTGTGGAGCGGGTAGTTTTTCTTCTTCGGTCTTTTTTGCTTTGTTTTTGCTCGGGCGAGTTTCGAGCGGTTTTGATTCGTTTGCCCAGTTGTCTTTCAAGCCGATAATTCGGTTAAAAACCAGTTTTTGCTGGCTCGAGTCGAGCGGGTCTTGCCAAAAATAGCCATTGCGCTCAAATTGATAACGGGCATCTTTGGGGTTGTCCAGTATGGTTGGCTCGATAAAACCTTGCACCACCTCGAGACTATTTGCGTTCAAGTAGCTTAAAAAATGGGTGTCTTCTTCTCCCTGCTTTGCTTCTTGCTCGTCAGATAGCACCTCACGGGCTACTCGCGCTTCTTGCTCGGGATTAGGAACCTTAAACAAGCGGTCGTAAAGCCTGCCCTCGAAGGGAATAGCCGTAGGGGCATTGACCCAATGAATCACACCACCAGCCTTGCCTTCGGGCAGAACTTCGCAGTGTAGCTCGAGAATATGACCTCTAGCGTCCTTAACCGCATCTAAGCAACGAATAATTCCCGCACCACGCAGACGCACTGTACCGCCAAGCGTTAGGCGCTTAAAGCCTTTGGGTGGGTCTAGGGCAAAGTCGTCTTGCTCGATGTAAATGGTGTCGGAAATTTCGACCTTGCGTGTGGCTTGGTCAGGGGTAACGCGCTGACCATTCGGAAGTGGCACAAGACCATCTTCAGAAACGGCATCTGGGGGAAAATATGGTAACTCGAGAGTCTGGGTGGGCTGATTTCCCAAAACCACTTTTAAGGGGCGCAGTACCGCCATCACTCTCGAGGCGCGGGTGTTGAGGTCTTCACGCACGGCATACTCGAGTGCGCCAATATCTACGGTGCGATTGGTGCGCGAGACACCAATACCCCTTGCAAAAGCCCGAATCGCCTCTGGGGTCATACCTCGGCGGCGCTGTGCGGCGATGGTTGGCATTCTGGGGTCATCCCAACCTGCCACACTATTGGTTTCAATTAAGCGGCGCAGTTTGCGTTTGGAGACCACGGTGTACTCGAGGCTGCGCCGTCCAAATTCATATTGGTATGGGCGCGACTTAAATGCAGGGTGGGAAATATTCTCGAGCAGCCAGTCATAAATAGCGCGGTTATCTGTAAATTCTAAGCTGCATAAACTGTGGGTTACGCCGTTGATTGCATCATTGAGCGCTTGGGCATAGTCGTAGAGAGGATAAATACACCATTTGTTGCCTTGACGGTAATGTTCGGCGTGCAAAATGCGGTACAGCCCAGGGTCGCGCATTTTCATGTTTGGGCTGCCGAGGTCTATTTTGGCGCGCAGCAGGTGTGAGCCGTTAGGAAACTCTCCCGCACGCATACGCGCAAACAGCTCGAGATTTTCAGCTATGCTGCGCTCGCGGTAGGGGCTGGGGGTATCGGGTTTGTCGGCGCTGGTGCGTAGGGCTGCCATTTCTTCTTTGGTTAGGCTATCCACATACGCCAAGCCTTTTTGAATCAGTTGCAGCGCACATTCATACATCACTTCAAAGTCGTCGGAAGCATATTGAACTTCGGCTTTCCAGCCCATCCAAGCAAGGTCGGCAGCAATAGCTTCGACATACTCGAGTTTTTCGGTTTCGGGGTTGGTGTCGTCCATGCGCAGCACCCATTGCCCGTTGTAGTCGGCAGCAAGGCTATAATTGAGGTTACACGCAAAGGTATGTCCCAAGTGGGCGTATCCATTGGGTTCGGGTGGAAAGCGGGTCACGACTTTTTGCACTTTGCCGCTTGCAAGGTCGGCTTCGATGATTTCGGTGATAAAGTTTGGGGCAACCAAAGGCATAAGGCGCAGTGTACCGCTAGATCACGTCTTTCACAAAACCTTGGTTTCGTGCTTGTAATTCTTGGCGGATATGGCTCGAGGCAGGTTTCTCGAGGGTTGGGTCGAACTCTAAAATCCGTTTTGCGAGAATCCGTGCTTGTTCAATCATCTCCGTATCTCTGGCAATATCACCCAATTTGAGGTCGGGCAAACCGCTTTGACGTGTTCCCATGATTTCGCCGGGTCCGCGCAGTTTTAGGTCGGCTTCGGCAATCTTAAAGCCGTCGGTACTGCTTTCGATTACTTTAAGGCGTTCTTTGGTTTTTTTGCTGTGGTCGCCAGCCACAAGTAAGCAATAGCTATCTAACTGTCCACGTCCTACGCGCCCACGCAATTGATGCAACTGCGACAAACCAAAGCGCTCGGCGTTTTCGATTACAATCACCGTGGCATTTGGCACATCCACGCCAACTTCAATCACGGTGGTCGAAACCAAAATATCAAACTCTTGAGCACGGAACCGACCCATGATTTCGTCTTTTTGTTCGGGTGGCATTTTACCGTGCAGTAGTTCGATTTTTGCTTCGGGGAGCAGTTCGCGCAAATCGGCAGCCAGTTGGGTCGCAGCCAGAATTTCCTCGAGTTTTTCCGATTCTTCAATGAGCGGTGCAACCACATAGGCTTGCCTGCCTAAGCGAATTTGTTGCAGTACAAAACTATAAGCCTGACGGCGGTGCGTGTCTAAAAGCAATTTGGTCTGAATCGGGGTGCGCCCGGGTGGGAGTTCGTCAATGACGGTTAGCTCGAGATCACCATAAGCGGTCAGTGCCAGACTGCGTGGAATCGGCGTGGCGCTCATCACCAAAACATCGGGGCGGCTTGCCAGCAGTGCTCGGCGCTGCATCACCCCAAAGCGGTGTTCTTCGTCTATGACCGCTAAACCAAGATTCTTAAAAACCACGCCTTCTTGAATCAGGGCTTGTGTACCGACGGCAATATCAATTTCGCCACTCTCGAGCCGTGCACGCGCTGCACGGCGCTCGCGCACAGTCATTGCACCAATCAGAAGCTCAAGTTTAACTCCAAGTGGGAAAAGATACTTTTGAAAATTTAAGTAATGCTGCCGCGCCAAAATTTCGGTCGGAGCCATCAGTGCGCCCTGAAATCCGTCTCGAGTCGCCAAATAGAGGGCGCAAGCCGCAACCGCCGTCTTGCCACTGCCGACATCGCCTTGCAGGAGCCGCGCCATCTGTTGGGGGCGGCGCATCGAATCGGCAATCTCGAGCAGCGCTCGACGTTGGGCGTTGGTAAAACGAAAAGGCAAGGTGGCTTCAAAACGCGCCATATCTGCTTCTGCGGCGCGAAATTGTTTGCCGATTAAATGGCTTTTTCCTTCGAGCAGCACGCGCAGTTCTAAAAACAAAAATTCATCGAATTTAAGGCGCTCGAGCGCTTTTTCTAAAAGCTCGAGTTCGCTCGGCTGGTGTGCTTCGCGCAGGGCTTGAGCAAGGGGCATGAGCTTAAATTCACCGCGTGTTTTGCTGCTTAAATAGTCCTCGAGTTCGGGAAAGGCAGCAAGGGCGGCAGCAGTGCAACGCCGCAAAAAGGCTTGAGAAATACCATCTGTGGTGCTGTAAACTCCGATGATTCGGTCTGTGGATAGACTTTCGCTGTCGTCGTCGAGTTCAAAATATTCAGCAGCAATCTCGAGTTTACGCCCAAAACGCTTGGCTTTGCCGGTCACAATTAAGCGTGCCCCTTCGCGCAGGGTTTTTTCGATCCACGGTTGGTTAAACCATGTGACAGCAGCACTATTGCCGAGGTCGTCGCGCATTTCGGCTTTTAAAATCAGCATTCCTTTGCGCGGCTGCATTCGGGATTTCGCCACCACTGTGCCCACAATCGTGACTTTTGCACCGTCTGCAATGACATGAAAACCTGGTAGTTTGCGGCGGTCTTCGTAGCGGCGTGGGTAAAAGTGCAAAAGGTCTCTGGGGTTGCGAACATCGAGGGTTGCTAATTTTTTGACCGCGCCATATGGCAATGCGAGTTTCTCGAGTGGACTATCGAGGTGAAGACTGCTGGGTTCGGTGGGCAGTTCTTTTTGCGGTTTTGCAGGTGGTTTTTTACCGCTCTCGAGCAAGGCTAGAGCCTCGAGTAAGCGCTCTTTGCGTTCACTTAAGCTAAATGTGCTGTAGCCATCGAGCACCGCGCGGACTTGGGGGAAAGGCTGGGCAACGTTTTGCAGCAGTGCCTCGAGTCCAGCAGTCACGACTTTGTTTTCGCAGCCCATTGCCAACTCGCGCTCGAGCGGTTTTTTGAGGCGTGCGCGCAGTTCCTCCACGGTGGGCATAAAAGTGATTTTAGCACGGGTATTTTTAGGGCGAAGCGATGGCGAGTTTGCTTTCGGTATTGGCGTGTCTGGGAGGGTCAATCAACAACTCTTGGGCAGAACTGACCTGCTCTGGCGTTCCGAGTTTATAAAAACAGGTTGTTGTCGTTATCGCCTCGTTTGATTCGGTAGGCTAGCCTTTCGGTCTCTCCTACGGGTGTGCTATCGGCGCGTGAAATGCCACCCGCCCCGCGACCTGCATCACCAAGTGGTACTGCCTTGTACACCAGAAAACATCACAGCCCAGCAAACTTTGTACAATACCCAGATGACCCCGACCTTGCAAGACACCGTGACTCGAGCGCTCAGTTTCGCCGAAGAGTGCGGGCACGAATATGTCACACTCGAGCACTTGCTCTGGGCGCTTTTAGAAGACGAAGATGCAAAAACAGTCCTGACACGCTGCGGTATTGATTTGAACAACCTGCGTCAAGAACTGGATACCTTGCTCGAGAGTGCAGAAACTCTCGAGTCCGATGCACCCACACCCACGGCTGCCTTTCAGCGCACCTTGCAACGCGCCATGCTTGCGATGCGTGCCGCAGGGCGTGACAGCGCCAACGGCGCAAATGCCTTGGTGAGTATCTTTGACGAGCGCCAGTCGCGCGTTGTTGCCTTGCTCGAGAAATTTGGCTTGTCGCGCTTGGATGTGGTCAGTGCAATCTCCAGAGGCGCAGCACCAATGGGCGTGCCCGGATATGCCCCAAACGGTGTGGAAGCCGAAGAGGGTGGCGCGAGTGTAGCAAGTGAGCCACTCGAGGTTTACTGTACCAACCTGACCGAAAAAGCCAAAAAAGGCGAGCTTGACCCAATGATTGGGCGGGTTACCGAACTCGAGCGGGTGGTACAAGTGTTGTCGCGCCGCCTTAAAAATAATCCGCTTTTGGTGGGTGAACCTGGTGTGGGTAAAACCGCGATTTTAGAAGGCTTAGCCCAGCGTATCGTTGAAAAAAACGTACCGCAAAAATTGCAAGACGCAGAATTATTTGCACTCGATATGGGTGCGCTGCTTGCGGGAACGCGATTTCGTGGCGATTTTGAAGAGCGCCTTAAAGCGGTAATGAAAGCGCTCGAGCAGCATAAAAACGCCGTGCTGTTTATAGATGAAATTCATACTGTGGTTGGGGCAGGTGCGGTATCCGGCTCGAGCATGGATGCCAGCAATATCTTAAAACCAGCGCTGACCAGTAAGCTCAAATGCGTTGGCGCAACCACTTACGGGGAATACAAAACCTTTGAAAAAGACCGCGCCCTGGCACGGCGTTTTCAAAAGGTGGATGTGCCCGAGCCTAGCCGCGAGGACAGCATTGCCATTTTGGAGGGTTTGCGCCCAAGGTTTGAAAGTTATCACGGACTCAGCTATGCTCCAGAGGCGCTGGCTCGAGCCGTTGACTTGGCAGCGCGACACTTCGCCGAGCGCAAATTGCCTGACAGCGCTATAGACATTATGGACGAAGCAGGTGCATACGAAAATATCCGTCCTCAAAAAGCGTCTGTTATTCAAGAATCGCACATCGAAGCGGTGGTGGCAAAACTGGCGCGAATCCCCGAAAAAACCGTTTCTAAAGACGATGCCGAGGTCTTAAAAAATCTCGAGCAGAACCTTAAAAAAGAAGTTTATGGGCAAGAAAAAGCAGTTGCGGGTGTTGTTGCTGGGATTAAGCTGGCGCGCGCTGGTTTGCGCGACCCCGTAAAACCGATAGGGGCGTATTTGTTTGCTGGTCCGACGGGGGTGGGTAAAACCGAACTGGCAAAACAGCTTGCCAAGCAGTTGGGGATTCATTTTTTACGCTTTGACATGTCCGAGTACATGGAAAAACACAGCGTCTCGAGATTGATTGGTGCGCCGCCGGGCTATGTTGGTTTTGACCAAGGCGGTTTACTGACAGATGCTGTCAATCAAAACCCGCACAGCGTCTTGCTTTTAGATGAAATCGAAAAAGCGCATCCAGACTTGTTCAGTCTGCTCTTGCAGGTCATGGATTACGGCAAACTAACAGACCACAACGGCAGGAGTGTGGATTTTAGAAGTGTGATTTTAATTATGACCACCAATGCGGGTGCCGCCGAAGCGACCTCGAGTGCAATTGGATTTACGGGCGGTATCAATAGCCTCGCTTCTGAGGATGCGATTAAGCGTTTATTTACTCCGGAATTCCGCAATCGCTTGGATGCAATTGTGCCGTTTAACGCGCTCTCTCCACAGGTTATGGGCGGTATTGTCGACAAATTTATTCGCCAATTGCAAGTGCAGTTGCTCGAGAAAAAGGTCAAGCTCGAGGTGACACCAAAAGCCCAAAACTGGCTTGCGGTCAAGGGCTTTGACAAACTTTTTGGCGCGCGACCTTTGGCGCGGGTACTCGAGGAACATCTCAAAAAACCGCTTGCCGAAGAAATTCTCTTTGGGCGCTTAAAAAATGGCGGTCAGATTGCAGTGGATTTGGTCGAAGATACATTGGTTTTGCTCTAGCCACCAATTGCTACCATTGTGCGTTCACGGATTTTTGGCAGCAGGTCGCCCATGCGCCCCTTTCGGTGTGCTGCCTCGAGTAGTACGTTCACCAAGGCTTCGATTGGGTTTTGGCTGGCAAATGCTGCGCTTGCATCGAGTTCGCGGTCGGTCAATAAACATGGGCGCACCCTGCGGTCTGCGGTCAGACGCATCCTCGAACAAGCCCCGCAAAACGGTTCGGAAATGGGGTTAATAAAGCCCAAACTACCCTTGCTGCCCACCACTTTATACACTCGTGCTGGACTCGAGGGGTCGGTAGGGACAGCCTCGAGCACCCCAAATTCTTGCTCGATTATGGTTTTGACTGTACTGCCCGATAAAAAGGCGCTGTTGTAACTCTCCAAGTCAGAGTTGTTGAGGTGCATATATTCGATAAAACGCACATGCAGTGGTTTTTCGAGTGAAAGCTCTGCCAGCGCAAGTAGTTCGCCA
This sequence comes from Deinococcales bacterium, assembly GCA_046289535.1. Lineage (GTDB taxonomy): Bacteria > Deinococcota > Deinococci > Deinococcales > JAAFIG01 > JAAFIG01. Next base: position 11,824 of record JBKBVO010000037.1, read on the forward strand.
TCGTTGATGCCACGCATCGAAACCGCATTCAGTTTGACGGGGTGCAGGTTTAACTCGAGCGCCAAGTCTATGGCATCGAGTACCACAGCGACATCGCCACCACCGGTGGCTTGGCGGAAAATACTTGGGGTGAGTGCATCTATCGAGATGTTGATGCGATTTAAGCCAGCCTCTAAAAGTTCTTTGTGCCTGCGCCGAAAAAGCGTGCCATTGGTAGTCAGGGCGATATCTTGTATACCTGGAGTATTTTTGGCGTTGTGTATCATTGTGGGCAGTTCTTTGCGCAATAACGGCTCGCCGCCTGTAAAACGCGCCGAATCCAGACCCAAAAGTGCCGAAGCACGCACAAAGTGATCGACATCCTGTACGCTCAAGATTCCCTTTGGTTCGGGGTGCGAATCGGTGAGCGGGTCGCAGTATGCACAATGAAAATTGCAGCGTGGTGTGACAGAAATTCGTAGGTCACGAATGACCCGACCAAAACGGTCGGTGAGGGTACTGATATTTGGCTGCATAAACCGATTCTAACAGGCATAACCAAACTCGGGCGCAGTAAAAAACACATTATAATGCCCAATATGACCAAAGCTGAGCATCCTGGCGGGGCAATTGCGTTTAAGTTATTACAAGGCTATTTGTGGCACCCTCAAAGCCTCGAGCCGCCCGTTTTGCCTGCCACATTACCAAGTGGGGCAATGCTGGTGATGGATACAGTGCAAGCTCCCTTTGCTTTTTTTGAAGATGGAACATGGACGGGTTCGCAGGTGTTCTATCAACTGACTGTGCTGGAAATTTTCCCCGATTGGGTGGAGAACGAAAAAATTGCAACACGGGCTTTGCTCGCTTCCGAGGAATTAAATCCGATTCTGAACGCTACCGACTCGAGTGTAGGGTGGAGTTTATCCGAAGATTTACGCCCTGCTTAAGTTTTATCGCGTGCTGCCTCGACTATTTCGCGGGTCGGAACTCGAGTCCAGACATACCAAATTCCAACCACACCCAAAACCCCTGCACCGATTTTAGCTACAAGCGGTGGAGCACGCCATGCACTCACCGCACAGGCGGTAAAAGTAATACAGACCACAAGGATTTTTGTGCGCCGCTTCATGCCTAAGCCAGCGCGGTAGTCGCGCACCAATTGCCCAACCCCAGGTAGATTCAAGACCCAAGCCTCAAAACGTGGACTCGAGCGGGCAAAACAAGCTGCTGCCGCCACAAAAAATACTGTGCTGGGCATGACCGGAACCGCCGCACCAATAAAGCCCAAACCTACACACACCCATCCCGCCGCAAACCAAAGCCAGCGAATCGGGGAGGAAATCATGGCAGCAGTATAAAGGGCAGGAGCTGGGAAAAGCCAGATCATTTACTCGAGCGCATTGAGTCCTGTCAGGTCACGTCCCACAATCAGCGTGTGAATATCGTGTGTGCCTTCGTATGTATCCACAGTCTCGAGGTTGAGCATGTGGCGGATAATTGGGTATTCGGTGGTGATGCCATTTCCGCCATGCAGTTCGCGTGCCAAACGCGCTCCCTGCAGTGCAACGCGCACGTTATTGCGCTTTGCCATACTCACTTGGGCATAGTTCATGCTGCCAGCATCTTTGTGTTCACCAAGGCGTTTTGCCATCAAAAGCCCCAAGCTGTGCTGTGTTGCCATCCAAGTGAGTTTATCTTGTACCAGCTGACGACTTGCGATTGGTTTTCCGAAAGTGGTGCGGGTTTTGGTGTACTCGAGCGTTTCTGTAAACACCGCCTCGAGCGCTCCAAGCGCCCCCCACGCAATGCCGTAACGGGCTTGGGTCAAACAACCCAGGGGCGATTTTAAGCCGCCTGAATTGGGCAGCAGGTTGGCGGCGGGAATACGGCAGTCCTCGAGAACAATCTCGCCCGTAATACTGGCACGCAGGCTTTGTTTGTGCTTGATTTTTGGGGTGCTAAATCCGTTTGCGTCGCGTGGCACAATAAAGCCGCGAATGGTGTCTTTGCCGTTCTCGAGCACCTTTGCCCAGACTATGGCGATATCGGCAATTGGGCTATTGGTAATCCACATCTTTGCGCCGTTTAAGACGTACTCGCTGCCATCGCGCACAGCTCGAGTTCGCATTGCGCCAGGGTCGGAGCCACCATCGGCTTCGGTCAGTCCAAAACAGCCCACCATCTTACCGCTTGCAAGTTCGGGCAGGTATTTGCGGCGCTGCTCGTCTGAGCCATATGCATAAATCGGATACATCACCAAGCTGCCCTGTACGCTGGCACTCGAGCGTACACCGCTGTCGGCGCGCTCGAGTTCGTAACAAATCAACCCATATGCTGTACTCGAGACCCCTGCCCCACCAAATTCTTCGGGAGTTGTTGGTCCTAAAAATCCAAGCTCACCCATGCGCGAAATCAGTTCTCTGGGCAAAGTGCCCTCGTCCCACCATGCACCAACGCTGGGCAGGATTTCCTTATCCACAAATTCGCGCGCTAGGCTGTGGATATCTTTTTCATCGGGCTTGAGGGTATCTAAAGTAGCAAAATAGTCAAACACACCTTATTTTGACACATCGAAGCAGGGACTTTAATGGCACTGTGCGTGCTGCGACTCAGTGCGAATGCCGAGTGCGTTGTAACTCGAGATAAGCACTAGGAATCATTGCCAATTTGCGTTGCCCCGAAATATGCGCACGTTTATTGAAGTTGTCAAATCCATTGAGCTCGAGCGCACCTAAAATGGCTTCATAGGATTTTGCGGCTACGGCTACGGCGACCCTCGCAGCCCCATGCAAATGTGGTAGACCTTTCCAGCCTTCACGGTATAAATCCCGTGCAACACGATCAAGTTCGCGCATTAAAGCGATGTAGTTTGGCGTAATTTGGCGTGCATACAGGTCGGTTTGGCTTACACCGTGTTTGTCCATTAAATCCTTGGGAAGATAAATCCGACCGCGATTTAAATCTTCGCCGACATCGCGCAAGATATTGGTGATTTGCATTGCTATGCCCAGTTTTAGGGCACGCTCGAGTGTAGCTTGCCCGCCATCAAAGCCAGCAATCGGGGTGATCATCCAGCCAATGACTCCTGCTACACGGCGACAATAAAGCATCAGTTCGTCTAAGGTTTGATATTCTTGCTGCACTAAATCCATCTCGAGCCCGAGGTATAACTCCTCGAAAGGAGCGTACTCGATAGGGTATTGGGCGGCAGCCCATGCCAAGCCCTGCGCCATCGGGTTGTCATCGGGCTTCCCAGCAATGGCATCCTCGACGCGCTTGCGCCAAATTTCAAGCGCGCTGCGTGCCTCGAGACCGCTTAAATCGTCTACGGCGTTATCGCCTAAACGGCAAGCCGCATACACCGCCCACACCGCTTGGCGCTGCATTTTTGGGAAAAAGCAACTGCCAAAATAAAAGGTCTTACTGTGGTGCGAGGTTACAGCACGGCAGTAAGCGATAGCACTTTTTTGACTGGTCTGCATTGTCTCATCCTAAGCGACTTGTGCGACACAATACATTACTCATGGCTACGATTGGAACTCTTTCCCGAATGCAATCTCTGTACTTTGTGGTACAAAAAAATTCTATACTTCAGTTCACATAGACCCCTCTCTCGAGTCAAAACTATATTTTACGCGTCTAACACGCACTTTTAGCGCATTGCTTCTCGTGCTTGACAGAACTCAAGGATGATGATACATTCTTGTCCGCTCTGAACGAGGGGTTAAAACCAACCTCGAGCAGGGCAAGCACCTTGACAGTTTGAGTGCAAAGCAAGAACCC
>JBKBVO010000038.1:0-5147 GCA_046289535.1 Deinococcales bacterium
CACGCGCTCTTTGAGTTCTGTGACAGGAATATCGCTCGAGAGTGCCAAACGCATCACCGGTGCATCGCCGAAGCGAATCGCCGAAACATTGGGGTCTTGTACCCCTTCTGGGAAATTGCCGCGCACGCGGTTGACGGCTTGTTGAATCTGGCTTTCTTTTTCGCGCAAGTTAGCGTTAAACGAACACGACAGTACCACCACCGAAACATTTGGACTCGAGGTGCTCTGAATACCCTCGAGGTCGGCGATGCCTTGCAGTGCGGTTTCGATGGGCTTTGTGACCTGATTCTCGACAATCTCTGGGCTGGCAAGCGGGTATGGGGTGATGACTGTAATCACCGGAAAGCGAATCTCGGGTAGCAATTCTTGTTTGATTGAAACACTGGTAAAAATCCCTGCAAGCAATACCAAAATTGTGACCAATACAAGTACACTTGCATTTTTGAGCGAAAATTTAATCAGCCAATTCATAAAATACTCCTCTGGGTATCTACCCCTTCAGACCTATGCTTTTTGTACTCGAGCATTCTGCCAAGCATGGTCTGATACATTCGTTCTAGAAGCCGTAAATCAGACTCTTCGAGGTCAGACATTGCCCTTTGGTATTGCTGCATTAAGTGATTGCGAATTTTTGCCACATACTGCCTGCCACTTTCGGTGAGGCGCACACGCACTATGCGGCGGTCTTCGGGGTCGGAGATGCGCTCCACATTGCTTTGCTCGACCAAGTTGTCCACCAACCCCGTCAGGCTCGAGGGTGGCATCGAGATGCTTTGCGCCAGTTCGCGCATGGTGCGCGGTTGCTCGAGTAAATCTTCTAGAATCATCCAGTGTGCCATGGATAACTTTTCGCGTTCTAACCCTTCGGCGAACATCTGCCTACCGTAGTAGGCAACCTGATGCGTGAGTAAAACCACATTGCTTTCCAGCTCGAGTCGCGCTCGATCGGGTGGATTTGTAGCTCGCGGTACATTTTGTTTGGAATCTGAATCATTCATCCTCAAAATAATACGATAGTTAAACCATTTAAAAAATAAATAGAGCTACAATTCAACTCGGGTGCTTTGCCCAGTATTCAGTGCGCAGTAAGCTCTATACTGTTGCTATGGAAGCTTCATCTGTTGGACAGTGGAAAACCTTTGCCGAAGGCAAGGAAGCCATAGAGTTTATGCCCTTAACCGAACTCGAGGCTTGGAGTGGCAAGCCAAGACCCAACCTGTTACCGTTTTCTGGTTGGTCTATTCCCTTGGGTGTGGTGTTGTTTTTTATTTTTTCGGGTAATGCGCTGCTACAACTGGTCGCACTTTTGGTGGCGCTGTACGGCGTGGTTGCGGTGCTGGTGAATTCTGGTAGAGCAAAGGATTACAAAGCCGAAATCTACCGCCGTTGGGTGCAAGACAAAGCACTCGAGATGAACGAGTAGTTACTGCAGCGCATCTTGTGCGACCAGTGCCGCTCCAAGTGCGGTGGCGAAGCCTCTTTCTGCAGGGATAATCGGCGGGTTTTTGACCCCATAAAACCCCCACACTCGCAAAATTGCAGCACGTATTGGTTCGAGGTCAGGCAGATGCCCAACAATCACAACATGCTCTAAGCCCTCGGCTCGGGCTGCATTGAGGGCAATCACCGCAATGACTTGAGCAACCAGTGTGACCAAACCTGCCGCTAAATCTTCGCGTGCTGGCTTACGCTCGAGTTTCACCAGTCTGCCCAAATTCACTGCCGTGGCATCTTTGGGAAGCGCGCCAATACCGCCGCCAATCACGTCCTCGAGTGTGCCATCCACACGAGCAGGGTCGCCTTTGGCAGCAAGTGCGGCAATCTCGAGTGGGTCGCTTGTGCCAAGGCAGAGTTTGCCTAAGCCAAGCAGTGTACCCCCACCCACAGCACTACCAGTGATATGCTGGCAATCTTTTTTGCGTGCTGCAATCATTGCAGTGCCAGTACCCGCCGAAACCACCAGAGCCTGCTCCAGCCCTGACATGAATAAGCCGCCGCGCCCTACAGCTTGGGCTTCGCCGACTTTGACCATTTTAATTTCTTTGTATGCTTTGGGTAAGTCGCGGTGTTTGCCGCCTGTTGTGCCGATGGCGCGAAGCGACTCGAGAGGCGCTTGTCCGTGTGCGATTGCTGCTCGAGCCGACTCGAGGCTTGCACCGGGGCAATCCATACGCCAGCCGCGCAAAAAGTTGTTGTCCTCGAGCAGTGCACCGTCAAGGTTGGTCATACCAAAATCCAGTCCAAGAATCATGGCTGCACAGTCTAGCAGCGTTTTCAATGAAAGGACTTCTGGGTAGTTCTGGTTTTGTATGCTCAAAAGTGTGCAAATATTCGCCGCGCTCGAGGTTGCCGCCTACCGAAATTTCTGGGTAGCGCAATTGTTTAGCCTCATTGGTTCGTGGCTCCAAGCCAGCGCTATAGGCTGGTTGGTGGTCACGCTGCTTTATCCAAATCAACCTGCTTTGGCTACAGCACAGCTGGGTATTCTCAGTGCAATTCAGTGGACTCCTAGTCTGTTTCTTTCGCTTTTTGCGGGGGCACTACTAGACCGTTTCTCGAGAAAAAAAGCCTTGTTCGCCTCACAGACAATGCTAATGTGCGTAGCAATCAGTTTTTCGTTGGTGGTCTATTTTAAGATCGCCTCCTTTCCATTGGTGGCGATGCTAGCGTTTTGCGCAGGAATTGCGAATGTTTTTGATATTGTAGCACGGCAAAGCCTTGTACCAACATTGGTGCCAAAACCTCTGATGCCCAATGCCATCGCGCTCAATGCTTTGGCATTTAATTCCACACGTATTTTTGGTGGAGCGCTCTTTGGGTTGGTTGCTCCATTGGGTTTGGCAAGTATTTTTGTACTCAATGCCCTGTCTTTTTTAGGTGTGTTGTACGCGATTTGGTATATCGAAATCCCGATGCCCGCTCCAAGAAAAAGCAGTAATATTCTCGAGGATGTTAAAACGGGTCTGGTGTATGTCTTCCAAAATAAAAAAGTCGGTGTGCCAATTTTGCTTTTGATGTGCCTTTCGCTGACCGTGATTAACTTTCAGGTGATTATCCCGACTTTTGCGCGTTTTGCATTGGGTTTAAACGAAGACGGATTTGGTTTGCTCAGTGCTGCTTTTGGCGTTGGTGCAGCGATTGGCGCAGTGATTCAGGCAATCAAAACCGACGATAAGCGTGGTTTGATGCGTTGGGGGGGCGTACAGCTTTCTGGTTCAATGCTGCTTTTTTCATTTGTCCCTAATCTGACTTGGGCTTGTTTAGTGCTGGTATTGGCGGGCACAGGTATGATTTTGGTCACAGTGTCGGTGAATTCTACGGTGCAGGTCTCGACTCCAGATGAATTGCGTGCTCGAGTGATGAGTGTGTTCTCGTTGGTTTTTGCGGGAATGTCCCCGCCTGGCGCACTCCTTTCCGGCTGGCTGATGTCTGGTTTTGGAGCACGTGGTGGTGTGGTGGTTTTAGGCGCTTTGGGTTTGCTGGCGGTGCTGGCATTGGGGCGCGCAATCGCCTCGGATTAGTGGTCAGATGTGCGGCGCGGCTTTGGAGGCTGCTCGAGTTCTTGTCCAACCAAATATGGTTTTCCAGCAGTCTTGGCTTTATACATTCGAGTATCGGCAAGGCTGAGGAGTTGGTCGAGCGTGGTGGCTTCGTTTGGATAAGTGGCAAGCCCGATATTTAAACTAATGTTCAGACCATCGCTAAACTCGAGTTTTTTAATGCTGCTTGCAAGGTGCACCAAAAGTTCGAGCGGTGGCTGTTCCTGCGGAATAAGCAGCATAAATTCATCACCGCCGATGCGATAGGCGCGGTGTAGTGCATCTGGACGATGGGGTGGTGCTGTAGACAAGAGCGCAGCAACCTGACTCAGGGCTTGGTCGCCACGCGCATGACCGAAGCGGTCATTGACTTGCTTAAAGCCTGTTAGGTCTATTGCTGCAAGGCTAAACGGTTTGTTTTGTTCAAGGATGTGGTTGAGGTCTTCGTCAAATGCTCGGCGGTTTCTCAGATTGGTGAGTGCGTCGTAACGTGCAGCGTGTTCGGCTTGAAGGCGCAATACCTCCATGTCCTGAGCTTTGCGCTCGAGCTGCTCGTGCAAAAGAGCATTTTGCAGTGCGGTGCTGATTGGTGTTGCGAGGCTTTGGAGCATCTCGAGGTCGTTTTGTTCAAGGGGAACTGTACTTTCTACATTCAAGACAGCAAGTACATCCTCGCCACTTTTTAGGGGGACACAAACCAAAGAAATCAGGTCTGCAGCCATAAATATGAAATCTGGGTCGCTTCTGCCATCCAGGATTAGTTCAGCTTGACCAGAACGTGCGACACGCCCACAAACCCCTTCGTGAATACTGATTTCATTGCGAATTTGCCCAATACCCACTTGTCCTATAACTAGCAGTTTGTCTTGTTCGCGCAATAATAGCGTGATATTTTGATAGCCTAAAACCTCTTCGAGCACGCTTAAAACCGCTTTGGCGAATTCGCCGACCCCGCGCAACTGTGCGACTTCTGCGGCAATTCGTGCGCGCACGCGTTCGTCACGCAGATTGTTGCGTTCGCGTGCGTAGAGTCGCGCATTCTCGAGCGCAATGCTCGCCAGCGAGGCAAAGCGTTCTAGGGTCTCGAGGTCTTGCTGCGCAAAGCGTCCAGCCACAATGGTATCTGCGACTGATAAAGCCCCGATGGTGCGCTGCTGTTGGCGCAAGGGAACACTGGCGACACTGCGCCAAGATGAACCATAAGGCTGCACCTTACTGCTCCAGCGCTGATAGTCCTCTATGACCAGACCCGCTCCGACTTGTGCGACCAGACCCGATACACCCTGACCCAAGGCAAGACGGGTTTGGGTGAATTCACCAATCCCTGCAGCCAGGATCAACTCGTCTTGTTCGACCAAGAAAACCGCTCCTGCATTTGCACTCAGTAGCATTGTGGCGCGGTCTAAAATACTTTTTAAGAGCGCTTCCGGGTCGAGGTTGCGACTGACTTCCAAAGAAACCTGATGCAGTGCCTCGAGTTGCCGTGCCCGTGTTCGTGCGGCGCTTTCGGCATCTCGCGCATCCTCGAGCAATTTAGCGCGCTCGAGCGCCAGGCTCGCGCTTGCTGCCAAGCGCTCGAGGGTTGTCAGTTCGCTTGCTTCAAAGGTG
>JBKBVO010000038.1:5157-15569 GCA_046289535.1 Deinococcales bacterium
GTGCGCGTTGGGTCTGAATGAGCGATGGTTAGCGCGCCAATAACCTTTTGGTGCTGATGCAGAGGCACGGAGATCAAGGCTTGCCAGTTTTTTTGGTTTCTTGTGCGGCGGTATTGCCAGTTTGGGTAATCGTTGATGAGCAACGATTTTCCCGTCTGAACAACCATCCCGCCCGCACCTTCGCCAAGCGTGTAGTCAAAGGCATGATCCAACCCGAACAGGGCAGCTTGGCGCAAAACCGAGCTTCCTTCCTGCACCAAGTCAAGCCGTCCGACTTCGGCATTTAGCAGTAGTATCGCACGCTTGAGAATACTTTGCAAAAGCGAATCGAGTTCGTGGTATCGCCCGAGCTCGAGATTGATTTCGTGCAGGGCTTCCATTTGGGCGCTGTGCGCTTGGGCGTTGCGCTCCGCGAGGCGCAGATTACTCACCAAGCGGGTATTCTCGAGCGCGGTGCTCGCGCTCGCGGCAAAGCGCTTTAAGGCTTCGAGGTCGTCGTTTGTGAATTTGTTGACAACCCGCGTATCAGCGATGGACAAAGCACCAATCACCTGTTCGCCGCGAAACAGCGGGGCGCTCATCGCCGAACGCCAGTATGGTGGGGGTTCATCGGGTTCGATGTGCCTTCCTTCCCACACGGAATAGTCCTGAACAACAATTGCGGTGTTCTGGGCAATCACCTGACCCGAAAGTCCGCGCCCAACGACCCCACTTGGACTCGGCGAACTGCCGAACACGGCGACTCGAATAAATTGTTCGCCCTGTACTAGATACACGGCTCCGGCATCGGCTTCAAAGAGTGCTGTGACTCGATTGACCAAATCATTGAGCAAAACCTCTGGCTCGAGCCGTTCAGAGAGGATCAGGTTGGTCTGATACACCGCCTCGAGCAGGCGTGCCTGACGCCAACTCTTTTGAGCGGCGGCATTCGCCTTTTCAAGCAAAAGTGTTTTCTCGAGCGATACATTCACGATACTGGCAAAGCGCTCGAGCGTGGCGAGGTCTTCCTCTTGGAATTGCGCTGGATTAGTCGTACGCGCTAAGGTCAGTGTACCGATAACCGCCTCATGAAGATGCAGTGGAACCGCCAAAGCCGCCTGCCAGCGCAGTTCTGGGGTCGGTTTGCCTGACCAGCTTTGGTAGTCGCTGATTAGTTGCGGCAAACCGGTGCTGAGCACCAAACCACTAATTCCGTGTTCGGGTGTGATGTTCTGAACCGTGTCGTTAGGGTGTAAATGCGCAACAGTTTGAATGCTTTGGTCGGCTTGAATCATGTAAACAGCGCCATCGTCGGCTTCTAAAAGCTTGGCAGCGCGCTCTAAAATAGCGTGCAGAAATGCATCTGGTGTGTTGTGGCGCGAAACTGCGAGGCTCGCTTCGTGCAGCAATTGGAGCTGCCTGGTTTGTTCAATGGCGCGCGCTTCGGCTTTGCGTGCGTCCTCGAGCAACAGCAGATTCTCGAGTGCGAGGCTGGCAATGGCGGCAAATTGTTGAAGCGCAGCTAAATCCTCTTGCGTGAATCGTCCGACGAAGCGCATGTCCACCAAAGTGAGTGCGCCTATGACCTGTTTTTGTCTGTAGAGCGGCACACCAATAACCGAACGCCAGTGTTTACTCGAGTCTTCAGGATGATAAAACTCGCTGTTGGTATAATCCTCGAGAAGTATTGGGGTGCTGCGTTCTATCACCCTCCCCGAGACGCCATCGCCCAACTTGGCACGAGGTACAAACTCGTCGCCCTGAGTGGTAATCAATTGAATGTGTTCGCCTTCGCGCAAGTATAAGCTGCCTGCTTCGGCTTGAAGTACACCGCAAACACGGTCGAGCAAATTTTTGGCGAGGCTATCTATGTTGTGCAAACTGCCCAACTCGAGCGATGTTTTGTAGAGTACGTCCAAAAAGGCAGCGCGCTGCTCGGCTTCGGTTTTGGCATGTCTGGTCTCGAAGTGCAAGCGTGCGTTCTCGAGCAATCCACTGATTGTTGGGGCGATTTGCCAAATTAATTCAAGGGTTGCTGCGGTAAAGCTGTTCTCGCGCATATTCTCAAAAAAAAGTACGCCAAGAGGGTTTTGGGTGCCCATGAGCGCAACGGCGATGAGACCGCGCACACCAGCTTCAATATGGCTTTGGATGCGCTCTGAAAAACTGGCATAGTCGTTGACTAAAAGCGCTTGCCCGAAAATCACCTGACGCAGATAATGCTCGTTTCCTGTGTGAAAAACCGCCATACTCCGATTTGTGACGAGCAGCTCAAGCCGGTCTGATTCGGGACGCTGCAGGGCGATTGCGCCGTGCGCCCCGATCATTTCTGAGCAGCGCGTCATGAGTGTTTGCAGTGCCTCGAGCGGGTCAGACTGCAAAAGTGCATAAGCCAGATGCCGCTGTAGGAGGTCGTATTTATACAAACGGGTGTCGCTTTGTCCGGTGTTTTTTCTGGGTTGGTGAATCAGTGTTGCTTGCTCTAAAGCGACACCAGCAAAAGCAGCAAAACGGCTCAGCAGCTCTAAGTGCTCTGTTGTATAGGCATTGATTTGATTTTCCCAAACCAGTGTCATTGTCCCAATGATTTTCCCTGCTTGAAACAGTGGGACGGCCAACACAGAGCGATTCAGGTTGCCATAGCGCGCACTGCGATACGGGCTTGCTTGGTAATCCCTGACCAGCTGGGCGCGCTGCTCTTGATAGACGCGCCCTGTCACACCTTCGCCCTTGTTAAAAATGGTGCCAAGAGGGGTAATCAGCTGTCCCACCCCGTAGCGCAACTCGAGCCGCCCGTCTGGCAAACCGATGTACAGGGCTGCCGATGTACCACCACAGAAAGACAAAACCCCCTCGAGCATCCCAATTAAAAGCTTGTCGTTGTCGTGCTGCATGCTCAGGGCAGAAGTGAGCCGCTGCAACAGACTAAGCGTTTCATGAACCAAGCCACGTCGTGCCTTTTTAGGTGGCGGTCGAGAGGACATTCACCTATAATACCAAGGAAGAAACCAAAAAATGCTTGTTATTCCCGCTTCTCTTTACGCTCAACTGTTAAAAACCGCACAAATGGCTATGCCGCTTGAGGTGGTCGGAATTCTCGCGGGCGGCGAAAAAGTACAGGAGATTCTGCCGCTTGCCAATATCGCTGTACAACCGAGCAAGGAATTTTTCGCGAGCCCGAACGATCTTGCTCAGGCGTTGCGCCACATGCGTACTCAAAACTTAAAGCTGCTTGCGTTTTATCACTCGCACCCCCAAAGCCCTGCGGTGCCCTCGCAAATCGACTACGAGCGCGCCTATTGGGATGTACCGATGCTTATTCTCGATGTTCAAAACCAAAGAGCAAGGGCGTGGAATCTCGAGACTGCACAAGAGGTTCCAGTCGTGTTGTCGGGATAAGCCTTGTGCACGGTGGCAGATTTGCTGGCACTTGGGGTGTGTTTTGGTGTACTATTTAGGCTATGCTCAATCCGAGACGTACTGTCGCCGAACTAAAAGAACTTCGCGCCTTGACCGCTAACGAGGATGGTGCGCAGCGCGTTGCTTTCACTCCAATGTGGCAGACTGCGAGAGACTTTTTTAGGTCCAAACTCGAGGGATTGCCGGTCAGCGTGAGCCAAGACGAAGCTGGTAACGTCTGGGTGACCCTGCAAGGCGAATCGAGCCGCGAATTGTGGATTGGTGGACACCTCGATAGCGTGCCCAATGGTGGTTGGCTCGATGGAAGCCTGAATTTGTTTGCGGGTCTCGAGGTCTTGCGCCGTATTGCGGAGCAGTACAACGGCAAGCCTCCCCTGACGGTGCGCTTGGTGGACTGGGCAGACGAAGAGGGTGCACGCTTTGGGCGCAGTCTGTTTGGCTCGAGTGCCGTTTCGGGTTTTTTTGACCCCGAGGATTTGCGAAATCGCACCGATAAAGACGGCGTGCGGCTCGAAGATGCGGTGCGTGAATACGGCGTAGACTTGGATAGAGCGCTGCTCGCTGGTCGTGCCAAAGCCAATGCTGCCGCCTATTTGGAACTGCATGTCGAGCAAGGGCCGGTGCTCGAGCGTTTGGGGTTGCCGCTCGGGGTGGTGCTCGGCACCAAAGGGGTGGAACGACACGGTATTACCTTCTTCGGACAGGAAGCGCATTCGGGTAGCACCCCAATGACAGCGCGTAAAGATGCACTCGGTGCGGCTGCGAAGTTGGCGCTCGAGATTCGTGAAATCGCCAAAAAACACACCGATGCCGTGTGCACGGTGGGGAGTGTCAAAACCTTTCCGGGCATTGTGACCGCTGTGGTTGGGCGCTGCGAAATGACCCTAGACCAGCGCGACTTGGACGCGACTGTGCTTGCGGGTATGTACGAAGCTGCCAAGAGTGCCTCAGAGCGTTTCGCGCTCGAGGAGGGTTGCACAGTGCAGTGGAATAAAATCTGGAGTATCGAGCCAATTCCCTTTCACCCCAAGCTGATTGAACTGTGTGAAGCGGCAATTCTCGAGACCTGTGGGCAAGTGCACAGGCTCCCGTCCGGACCGCTGCACGATGCTGCCGAGGTCGCGCGGGCGGGAATCCCTACGGTGCTGATGTTTGCGCAAAGCCTGTACGGGATTTCGCACAACAAAATCGAAGACACCAAAGAAGAGCACATTGAAGCCTCGGTTGTGGCGCTCGATAAACTGGCAGAAAAAACCTTGGCGTGGTTGCAAGAAAATTAAAGCTCGAGTTCGTGCCGTTGGCTCGGCTCGAGCTGAAACAGGCGCTTGAGTGGCACATCGCCAAATTTGAGCATGTATTCAAGGAAGCTGTTGTGCCGCTCTTGTGGCGTGCCCTGGGGTAGAAGGTGCTTATTGAGGCGCTCGAGGTGCTGCTGCAGGTCTTTGTCGGCTCGAGCCAGCGCTGCACCCAACTTGTGCGGTAGTTTGTGCTCGAGCTGGAAGCACACAGCACGGCGCGCGCGTTCGACATTTTTGGTAAAGCCCGGCTCGAGCAGCACTAAATCGCTCGAGAGCCGGCGCATCTGCTGCATCATGTTTTGCAGAGTTTCTTCGATGCGCTCCTTGGCAGCGTGTGTTTCAAAAAGTTGTGCCTCGAGTTTCTTGCCATCGCCAGCTATGAACCCGTAGGCGCTCAGGCTGTACTTTTGCAGGATGCGCTTGATTGGTGGCTCGAGTATCACCACGTTCATGCGCGGCGACATCAGTGGTTGTGGCACATTGTGCAGTTGGTACACGCCCAGAAGCTGTAAATGGTATGCGAGTTCTCCGGGTCCTAGCACATTAATAGCGCTTGGGAAGACCATATCAGCCAAAATCGAGCGCAAACCTGCTGCAGGTGTAAGGCGCGTGGGGTTGCTGTGCAAAATTGCCTCGAGTTCTTGGCGCGTGTACTCGCGCTCGGCATAAAAGGTTGTGCCGTCTGATTTCAGCAGGCGGCGTTGCCCATCTTCGCCTGTTAAAAATAAATTGCTGGCATTGGGCGTACGGCGCAGTTGTGGCGTAAAACCTGCATGCTCGAGTGCGTGTGCGGCTGCTTCAATGCTCGCGCTCGAGACAAGCGGTGTCTCGAGTTCGCGTTTGATGCCCTCGGTAAACAGTGCGGCTACTGGTGGAAACATCGGATCAACGATGATTAAGCCGTACTGCCCAAGCAAATGATGAAGCATTCGGGCAAACCATTCGGCATAGGTTTTGGATTGCGCAAAGGTTTTGCGCAGCACCTCGAGCATTGGGTTTTTGAAGTGCGTTGGTGCGTCGAACTTTTCAAGATGGTGCAAGACGGTCTCGAGATAGCTCGGTTCGAGCGAGATTGCCCCAATCGGTACCCCTTTGGGCAGCTCGAGCGAGATGGTGTGTGCTTTTTCGGATAAATCCAGCAAGTAGGCATGGCGCACCTCTTGGGCATCGTGGTCTTGGCTGGCAATCCAGAACACCGGAAGCACGGGGCGCTCTGGGGTACTGAGTTTTTGCGCCAGTAAAATGGCATCTATGGCTTTGTAAATGCTGTAAGCCGGACCCAAGAGCAACCCTGCTTGTTGTCCAGTCATAACTGTAACCGCATCTTCTGACTCGAGCTTCTTGATGTTCTCGAGCACTGCCTTAGGTGCCGCTAAGTGTAGGGCGTACTCGAGCAGTGCTTGCACCAGTGCGGGGCGTGCAATATTGCGCCTTGTCTCGAGGGCAGAGGTAAAATCGCCAGATTGTAAGCGATGCAGGTGCAAGAGTTGTCCAGAACGAAATGCCTCGAGTGGGTTCACGCGGCGCATTCTAGGCGTTGGTTGGGCTATTTCACGGTTCTTAAAACTACCAAAATTCTATATTTCAAGCGGTAACAGTATCGTAAAAACAGCCCTCCAGTGAATTTGAATGGCTCCGCCACCCGAGGTCTTTTAAAAGTTGGTTTTCTGCCCTCTATGCTGTATTTTTGCTCCCTTCGAGGCTGTGGTCACACTGGCTTTTGTGGGTGCAGTAATCAGCGAAATCAGGGCTTCGAATGCAGGTATTGGCTACCTGATGATTTCTGCAAGCTCGAGCCTGCAAGTACCTTTGGTGTACGCTGGCTTAATGACCATTGCTGCGATTGGAATTTTATTCTACGCGATTTTTGCGCCACTCGAGACACGTTTTACCAGTTGGGGATACCGTAAGTCACCATGTAAACTGTTGATTGTGAAAACGCTGTTGATCGATTACGGCTCGGGCAATTTGCACAGTGCCTATAAAGCGCTCGAGGTAGCTGGATTTAACAGTGCACCACATCGTTTAATCCTTTCAAACCGCCCTGAAGATGCTCTGGATGCCGATGCGCTAATCTTGCCTGGGCAGGGGCATTTTCGCCAAGTGATGGAGGCGTTTACAGCCTCTGGTTTTGAACAAGTACTACGCAATCATATTGCTTCTGGTAAGGCTTTTTTAGGGATTTGTGTGGGAATGCAAATCCTTTTCGAGGGCAGTGAAGAATCCGAGTTGGCTGGTTTAGGTATTTTGCCCGGATACTTAAAACGTTTTCCTAAGGGACTACCCGTGCCGCAAATGCAGTGGAATCGCCTCAAACAAATTGGTCAATGTCCTTTGCTCGAGGGCTTAGACCAGACATCGTTTGCCTATTTTGTGCACTCCTATTATCTACCTAAAGATCTGGCACAAAACGGAGCCATCAGTGAATACGGACTCGAGTTTCTCAGTGTGATTTCGCAAAACAATATCCATGCGACTCAGTTTCACCCCGAAAAGTCACAACAAGTTGGCTTAAAGATGCTCGAGAATTTTCGTCAATGGGCAGAGAAATCTGTAGCGCAGCTCGCATAAATTTTGACCTCGAGCTAGAATAAATCTTAACAATATTGTCTGAAACAATATTGTTACCGTATTTTGCCGATTTTAATAGCAAGAATACTTAAAGATAATAGAATACTTAAAGATAATAAATGCGCTCTGAACAGGATTTTCTTGTAATGTACAACCCTAGCGTAAACTAGTTTACTGTGTGCTTTTGCTAAAGAAATGATTAAAACAGTAGTCTGAAACAAGATTTTTTTGCCGTTGTGATGCGCGCACAATTTGACCCTTTCGGGACAAACTGGAATCAATTCCATGTACTTCTAGACGTTGAAAATTCATCTCGAGAAATCTATATTTTTCCTGCTTGGTTGGAGCGCGACAAACGCACAGCGCGTGAGCCTATTCACCAGCCAGTGTTTAAGGAAGCGTCTGATGACCCTCACCAGAGAGCGCCCTAAAACCCGGAGCCAGAGCATGAATTACATCGTGTATCGCCCTAACTCGGTTATCTTATACCCCGGCAGAGCCGGTGCAGTTTGTCGTGTTCAAAGTGGTTTAATCCGTTTGCATATCATAGATAATGCCGGTAACTCGCTGACTTTACGCTACGTCAAGCCCGGTGAGTTTTTTGGCGAAGAGGCATTGGCTGGACTCGAGCGGCAGCACTTTGCCGAAAGTGTGGTTGAAAGCGTTGTTGAAATGTTTGATGTCAGCCTTGTGACACCCCAGACTGCGATGT
Source organism: Deinococcales bacterium (assembly GCA_046289535.1). Lineage (GTDB taxonomy): Bacteria > Deinococcota > Deinococci > Deinococcales > JAAFIG01 > JAAFIG01. Next base: position 13,138 of record JBKBVO010000038.1, read on the forward strand.
TGCTCAATATGGGGTTAGCAGCAGCGCTAAATCAGTCTTATGTTCAGATTGCCCGTCTTGCGCTCAAGCGTTTGCGCTCGAGAATGGCGGCGGCGCTGTTGGAACTTTCGGATACGGCTGTTGGTGGTCGGTCTGCCGATGGAGGATTGCAGGTTTTTGCTACGCACGATGAGCTTGCCGCAGCCGTTGGGAGCGTGCGTGAAACAGTGACTAAAGTCATTGGTGAACTCGTTAGGGACGGTCTGATTGATTCTGGCTACGGCAAAATCACTTTGCGCGATATCGAGGGCTTAAGAACAGTGGCACTCGAGTAGGGTATTTTTGACACCCTTCTCAAGCACAGCCGAGCGGGCGATGTCTGCGCATGCGACGCTCGAGTTACAGTTGTTTTGTAAGCTCTTTGAATTCCAACCCCAAGCCAGCACTCGGATTTTGTCGAGTGGTGGACTTGACAAGCGCGTTTACTGACTTTTCCCTCACGAACGGGTTTATAATCCTAATCGTGCATCCTGAACTTTTTAGACTTCCGGACGATTTTCTCAAAGGTATTCCTGTTCTCGAGGGGCTAGGCGGTTTTTCAGTAGCGTGGTATGGCGTGCTGATTACTATGGGTGTGATGATTGGCGCTTTGTTGGCAACGCGAATCGCGGAGCGACGTGGTTTAAATACCAACCTGTTATCCGATATGGTGTTCTGGTCGGTGGTTAGGGGGGTGGTTGGTGCACGGTTGGGTTATGTGGTGACAAGCCCAAGCAATTTTGTATACACCAGCCAAGATACACTTCTGACATGGCTTGGTAAGGTTGGTAACATCCGCGAAGGTGGGCTTTCGATTCATGGTGGTGTGATTTTTGGCATTGTGGTTTTGATTTATTACTCGAAACGCTACAAAGTCAATTTCTATCAATACACAGATTTATACGCACCTGGCTTGGCGCTTGGAATCATTGGTGGGCGCCTGGGTAACTTTTTTAACGGCGCAGATACCATTGGGCGCTTAACTACGTTGCCGATTGGCTGGACATTCCCAGGATGGGGCGAAGATATTTTGGGTATTTTTACCGCACAACGCAATTGGGCAGGTATGCCTGGATTGTGTAAACCAACAACGGGCGAGGTTTTTGTTTCGCCACTTTGTCAGCAGGGTGTGGAGTATCTGCGCGGACCTGTTCATCTAACGCAAATTTATGGTGTATTTATTGGTGTCGTGCTCTTGATTGCTATTTTTTACTGGCTGCGCTCAAAGCGCCCCGGGTATGTTTTTTGGAACACGATTTTGTGGTACAGCGTGATGCGTGCTGGAATCGAAGAAACATTTCGTCTCAACCCACTTTCGTGGAAGGTCTTTGAGGATGCCAACCTTGGGATTGGTTTTTTTACGACCACTCAGCTTTTTAGCATTCCTTTGATTATTATTTCAATTCTGATGCTGCGCCGTATCAATCATGAACCCGAACAACCTTGGGACGAAACCACGCCAAAGAATTCCCTGGATAATCTTGTCTCGAGTACGGCGGTAGAGCCATGAGTTTGGCAGTGGTGATTTTGGCGGCAGGTCAAGGCACGCGTATGAAATCCAGTCTGCCAAAAATGCTGCATCAGGCTGCAGGTCGTCCGCTTCTGGGTCATGTGATTGAGCGTGCTAAAGAACTCGAGCCGTCGAAAATTGTGGTGATTACCGGACATGGCGCTGAGGCAATCGAAGCGCATTTTGCCAAAGAGCCTGTGGTCTTTGTGCGACAACTCGAGCAACTCGGTACTGCCCATGCTTTTTTGTGCGCCAAAGATGCACTTGCCTCGCATTCTGGCGATGTTTTTGTGCTATACGGCGATACACCGTTAATGACCCTGGAAACTTTGCAAGCGGCACTCGAGGCACATCGCAGCGCCAAGGCTGGTATGACTGTCATCACAGGCATTCTCGAGGATGCAACGGGCTACGGACGCATTGTGCGTGATGAAAGGGGAGAGGTACAGCGTATCGTCGAGCAAAAAGCCGCTAGTGAAGCCGAAAAGCAAATCAAAGAATGGAATTCTGGAATGTATGTTTTTGACCAGAGTGCTTTTGAATTAGCGGTACAAATTGGCAACCAAAATGCGGCGAAAGAGTATTACCTGACCGATATCCTCGAGCTATACCGCAGGGCGGGAAAGCCTGTTGTGGCAAAAATTGCCGCCTCGAGTGAATTAGAGGGTAGCAACGATCGTGTTCAGCTTGCTGCCGCCGATAAAGTATTGCGTGACCGCATCCGTATACGCCATATGCGAGCGGGTGTGACTCTGCGCGACCCAGCCACAACCTACATAGACGACACGGTGCAAATCCAAAGCGATGTGATTCTCGAGCCGGGTGTCGTGTTGCAGGGTCAGACGAGCATCGCTACGGGCAGCCTGATTGGGGCGTATAGTGTGTTAACAGATACCCAATTGCT
>JBKBVO010000039.1:0-15516 GCA_046289535.1 Deinococcales bacterium
CGCACCACCCCAAGCCCAAGGTTCGCCAATCCGGGGTCTATGCCCATAACAATCATGGTAGTTAGTCTACAACGCTAGCCGAGCGCCTGAATCTCGCTCATTAGCTCAGTACATAACAATCATGGTAGTTAGTCTACAACGCTATGTTGGTGCGCGTATTTCTGTTGGTTGCAGGTTGCACCGCAACAATACGCCTTGCTTGCTCAAAAACAGACAAGGCTTGCCAACGGGTGGAATCTATTTCTACTCGCTTTGCTCGGAAGTCTTTAGGGCTTCCGAGCAAAGTACTGACTAGGCGTTTATTTTGAGGGTTCTTGGTTTAACGTCCAAACAAGCCAAACACGCCCTCCAAACAAGCCAAAATTGGCACTCGTATTGGCATTTGCTAAAATTTGGTCGGCTTGGGCTTGAGTCAGTTTTCCAGCCTTGATGGCAGCATCAAGTTGCGCCTTGAGGTTTCCAACGACGGCATTTTTGACTGTCTCGAGGTTGACTTTTTGTATGGTGGCAAGACTGATTAACGTTTGCCCTGCGCGTAACTGTGCATCAAGCTGTGTGATGCTCAGATTGAGTGCTTTGGCAGCACTTTCGAGTAAGCTGATTTGGCTGATATCTGCACCGCGCAAACCAATCCCCATTGGGGCATTCATGCCGTGTCCTGCTCTGGGGTTACCGCGTCCAAAACCGTGTCTATCTCGAGGACTTCCACCATGAAAAAATGGGGTTTTCCCTTGTGCAATTTGGTTTTTGAGCGCATCGGCTTGGGTACGGGTGATGTCTTGATTTTTGAGCATCTCGTCTACGGTGGAGTTCCCTGCGTTTTTGAGTGCGCTCTCGAGTTTGCTTTGTTCGATGCCAAGTGCTCCTGCAAGTTTTTGGATAAAAGTTTTTGAATAATCAACAGCTTGCTGCACCACACTTGTTTGTCCGGTTTGTTGAGCCATGACTGCGTTGTAGGTCAGGGGTGCAGCGACGAGGGTGAGGGCAGCTACGGCGGTTTTAAGGTGCTTATTCATAGGTTTCTCCTTTTGGAACTTGTTGTTCCTGCATGCACTGTAAACTCGAGCGGTAACAGTGGGGTTACGCACGGTGTTACCCTAAATAAACCTGATGCCAGGTTGAGAAAGTGTGTAGAACTTCGCGACCAATGGGAGTAGCCACATAAACGGTATGACCCAAGGTAAATACAGAGTGGGAAAGCAAAAAGGCAGTGTTTTCACACTGCCTTTTTGCTTTCTGGTGCTGGCGTAAATGTGTTATGGCTACCGAAGGAGCTTGAAAAGCATTTGCTCAAAGGCGCGTACTTTTGCGTTGAAATCCGAGCCGGGCTGTAAGGTGCTATTTTGCACGATACTGACGGCAATATTGATGTTACTAGCGGGGGGTGAGACGGCATTACTGGCAATACCGAGTAGATCGCCCGAATCGATTTTGTCGTTGCTGTTGCTGTCTTTCCATGCGATAACAAAATAACTGCCGTCTGCTAGGTCGGATAGCGTATAGTTTGCGCTTGAGCCAGAGCTGTTCAGGGTAATAAGTTTGGAGTTTGTTTCGTTGCAAAGGTCGTCTGGACTGGCGATGAAGCAGGCAACAACTTTTGTTCCACCGAGTGTTGTTGGTTGAATGACTGTGCTTTGTACATTCACATTCAGTATGGCTTTGCGTACCAAAGCACCAGCGCTGCCTGTCAGCGCGAGGCTGTAGTTGCCGTTGGCAACATTAGCGGCAACGCTGAGCCGCAGCGTAGCGGTGTTCCCATTGGTGGAGAGCGTTTGCAGATTGAAACCGCTTGGCGCATCGAGGCTAAAACTCGGAGATCCATTGAAGCCGCCTGTAGGTACGATAGTCAGCACAACATTTTGGTTTGCTCCGGGAGCGAGGCGCAGGCTCGAGGGGCTAAAGCTGAGCGAAAAGTCTTGGGTCGGTGTGTTCGGATTACCCAAAGCCTGCAGGGCAGCGGCAGCATCAATTAAGCCAGCTCCACAGTCTTGTGGCAATTTTGCTGTTCCAGAACCGGTGCATTTGCCCGCGGTGAGCGGCGTTGCTGTTCTGGTCAAAATATCCAAGGCTCGAGCATAGGTCAGTGTTGGGTCTTTGGACTTCATGAGCGCAATGACCCCCGCAACGTGTGGCGCCGCCATCGAAGTCCCGTTTTTCGTGGAATAATCAAAACTGCTATCCGTATCGTTTTTGATTGTGCTAATCACGCCATCGGGAATCTGGTCGCCGTTGAGGTCGGCGCTGGTGTCCCCGCCTGGAGCCATCACATCAATGCGTGTACCAAAATTTGAATAGGGTGCTCGAGCCTTGGCGAATTCAGTTGCACCCACGGTAATGACACCGCTACAGCTGGCAGGGCTTGTATTGCTTGCATCCATATTTTCGTTGCCTGCTGCTACTACAATAATCTTCCCGACAGCGTTGATTTGGTTGATTGCGTTTTGATAAGCAGGGGTTTGGGCACAAGTGCCGTTCCCACCCAAACTCATGTTCAGAATATGAGCGGGATTGAGGTTGTTTGCTGTGCCAGGAACTGTCAGCCCTGCTGCCCAAAGCATGCCATCTATAATGTCTGCGACTGTGCCACTGCCCCCCAAACCCAACACGCGCACGGGTAGAATCTTTGCGCCCCACGAAACTCCAGCCACACCGACTTTATTGTTGGTCGTGGCAGCGATCGTTCCAGCGACGTGCGCACCATGGTACGAGCTTTGGGTGGGTTGAATCAAGTCGCCGACATCTTCGGGATTAGCATCGCGCCCATCGCCATCGCGTGCGCGTGTGGGGTCGGAAATCATGTCGTAGCCGGGCAGAATTTTCCCTGCAAAATCTGGGTGAGCGCTTAAAATACCACTGTCTAGTACCGCAACAGTTACGGGGTTGGAGTCGCCTTTTTCGATATCCCACGCTGCCTCGAGATTGATGCTTGGGTAATGCCACTGAAAGTTGTAAAACTGATCATTGGGGGCGGCTTTGGCGTATTGGATAAAGTTCGGTTGCGCCCACTCGACATCAGCGCGGCGCGACAAAGCAGCAACAAGCGTCGGGACATCGGCGTTGGCTTGCATCAGGCGCGTGTTCTCGAGTCCAAGCGGGCGCAGTGTTTGTAGCGTGACACCCGCCACACTGAGGTCACTTTGCACTTGTAGCCCGGATTTAAACTTGACCAGCACTTGATTTGGCACATAGGCTTGGCTCGAGGCAATCTCACCAGAGGTGATGCCATTGGCAACAGACACCGTTCCCGAGATATTCTTGGGGGTGGTGGGATTACAAGCTACCGTGAACCCAATAAATCCGGCAACAACCAGCAATCGCACGTTCATAGTTGTTTCCTCCTTGTTGGAAAGCGCATCGTGGCTTTCGCCAAGTTTTTTGTGCTCTGTACTGCAGCTTACTCTGCCATTGTAGGGCAATCCTTAAAAATGCACAACTTTGGCAAATAAACAACGTGACTGACGTTAAAAATGCATCAGACTCAAGAATACAGAATTATGGTCGCAAGAGGCATAACTCGCCATTTTCGGTGATTTTTACGCAGAGCAGTCACATCTCTGGGCGTATTTCTGTTACCAAAGCAGATCTGCTCGAGTTCCTTTTTTTCGCTTAACTATTCAAAAAAACTCGGTTTTTAAAGATTTTTTGTACTGACTTACCACCTGGAAAATGGGCAAATGCAAAGGAATCAGACAATTCATCAAAGGTCGCTCTGCCATGCAGATGCTTCGCGTCCCACTGGCGACCCTCGAGCGGAGGCAGTGTTGCTCGAGGCAAAAAATTGGTTTCTGGACAGGTCAAGGTTGCTTTCGAGAAAGGAGCGGCAAACTTTCTTAGACCAGAACCCGTATGACAGGTGCTTATCGACTTCTGTTATGCATCTAAGCTATCTGTGCGCGTAGTGCTTGTACTCGCTCGAGTAGGGGTGCAACAACACCTTGGGCTTGGTTGTGCATTTCAAGTTGTATCACTGCACCCGCATGAATGTGGTGTTCATCCGGATTGCCAAATAAACTATCTAGCAGCGCAAATTCTTGTTCTGAACGCAAGTTTGCATCATTGCGGAACATCTCCAGATAAGCCCATTGGAATTGCTGCTCCGAGATGTCGCCAGCCAAGTACTTGTCCATCAGGTTCTTATACGGGTCTAGGCTGGTGGTCTTTTGTGCTGCTACTGCGCTTCCCTCGAGCGGAGGAAGATGCTTTTTGAATTCTGGACCCAGATTTTCTTTGGTGATATTCCAGTTGTCTAAATCGAACTTTGCTTTTTGGTCGCAAAACAAAATAATCTGCGGGCTTTGGTGCACAATCCCCGTCATAGCTGCAACATGGTTGCTAGCAGGACGGCTTTCAACAACACGAATCACACCAACGGGCACATCGGGGCGCTCGCTTAAAAAACTTTCGATATTACCCCAGCCCTGCATGGTTTTATGGCAGGTTCCTGCTTTGAAAATAACACAGATCGGATGGTCGGCAACAAAGGCGTTAACTTCTTCGGGGGTGGTCAGGGCAAACATTCGTTCACGCATACAAGCATTGTGCAACAGTTTTGGTGCATCAACCGTTAGCCAGACAACAAGCAAAGGATTGCGCGGATTGTTTTGTCTCGAGTCTAAGCGGGCTTTTGCAGCGCTGCTTCGAAGTTGAGGTGATTAAACAAGTAATGCGCCAAAATAGTGGGAATGATACTCCCAGAAGCAACTGTGACCACGCCAAAAAGTACCCCAATGATCCCAGTCCAAAGCGTATAGCCCCAAGCCGCTCGAGGTGCAGGGTGAAAGGCGGCAAACAATACTGCCTGTGCTAGTACCGCGAACCAAATTGGCAAAAAGTCACCGAACAATCCTAACAGTAAGCCACGAAAAAACAGCTCCTCGCCAATGCCACTGGTGAGGCTTAATGCCAATGCCCAAAGTGGAGTGAGCGCCAGCCGCCCAACAATCCCCTCGAGATACCCACCTGCGAGACGAAAACTCGGTACATGCTGTTCAAACAACACCGAAGTTGCCATGGCTAAAAAAAATGCGGTCAAACTGGCAAAGAGCGCAATTTCTGGGCTGGTGTCGGCTAAAGGGATATTCAACAAGCGGCAGCCAACATAACCAAAAAACACCATTAAAATACCGGGGATAGCCAATATGAGTTTGATGTCTGGGTGGCGCACGCAACGCATTTTAACGCAGAACTTGTAAACAATTTGGGATAACATAGGGTTCGCGCTTAAAACTCAACCAACTTTTAACTCTTTTTTTTAGTATCTAGCGCATTTTTCATGCCTTGCCAAATAAGCGTATACTTTGCCTCTATGTATCCGCTTTCTAGCCGAATGGAATTCGCCAAGCCATCTTTTGTCCGAGAGATCCTCAAGGTTGCAAACCGTTCAGGCATGATTTCATTCGCTGGTGGTCTGCCAGACCCAAGCTTATTCGACACTGAAGGCATAAAGTTGGCAATGCAAAACGCTCTCGAGCGCAATAGTCAAGCTGCTTTGCAGTATGGTCCGACCGATGGCTACAGGGGCTTTATGGAGCAGGTTGCTCGTGTGATGGCAACCCGAGGCGCAAACAATGTTGTACTCGAGCAAATGCTGGTCACCACTGGTTCGCAGCAAGGTATAGATTTGATTGGTAAAATTATGCTTGACCCAGGCGATGTCGTCTTGGTCGAGCGCCCAGCTTATTTGGCGGCAGTTCAAGTTTTTGAATTTTATCGGGCGCAGCTGATTGGCATTGAGCAGGACGGGAATGGCATCCAGATTGAAGAACTCGAGCGAGTATTGCTCGAATGCAAAAAACAAAACCAACGCCCCAAATTTTTGTATACCGTTGCTACTTTTGGCAATCCGAGCGGTGCGACGCTAAGCATCGAGCGGCGAAAAGCACTTTTAGAAATTGCTGCTCGAGAACAACTTTTGATTGTAGAGGATGACCCATATTCCGAATTGCGTTTTGCTGGTGAAAATGTGCCGTCAATTTTCGCGCTCAGCAGCCAAATTGCTGGTGCAAGTGAATTTGTGCTGCACATGAGCACGCTTTCTAAGTTTGTTGCGCCTGGTTTGCGTTTGGGATGGACGCTCGCACCAAAGGGTTTAATTCAGCCGCTTTTTATCGCCAAACAAGCTGCCGATTTGCACTCGAGCACTTTTGCACAGCATGTTGCTGCCGCGTATCTCGAGACAGGTCGCTTGGAGGCACAACTTCCAAAAATTCGTCAGGCGTATGGCGCAAAAGGACGGGCAATGCTCGAGGCGTTGCAAGCTTATTTCCCTACAGGCGTGCTCGAGTATCATGCACCGCAAGGTGGGATGTTCATTTGGGCAAAGATGGCAGAAGGCGTGGACACATTTGGGTTGGTGCAAAAAGCCATAGAACACAACGTTATTTTTGTGCCGGGCAAGGGCTTCTTCCCCGACGATAAACGAGACAATTACTTACGTTTGAGTTTTGCTACCCCAAGCATTGAGCAGATTCAAGAAGGTGTTGGGCGCATGGCAAAGACGATTTTGGATTGAGCTGTCAATAAAAATACCCTCGTTAAAGGAGGCTCGTTCAGAGTACCAGGTGCCAGAGCAAATGCGCAGACAGTCCGTTGCGCCATGTTGTCCAGTTGTGTCCGCTTTCGCGCTCAAGGTACTGATGCGCGTAGCCCTTGTCAAAGAGGAGCGCCGCTAATCGCCTGTTTGTGCCAAGAAGCCATTCGATACGTCCACAATCGGCACTGATGCGAAGCGGCAATTTTTGCTGCTGCTCGAGTTGTGCAGTGAGCCACTCTGTTGCTCCACGCCTGTACGTGGTATTGGGCTGCCCTTGGAACGCGCCACTTTGTGTGACCACCATTCCAAAGCGCTCTGGTGCCTGAGTGGCGGCATAAAGTGAAGCCAACCCACCTAGGCTTGCACCCCATAAACCATACTGCTCGACTTCAAAGCGTGACTCGAGGCGCGGAATAACGTCTTGTAGCAGAAATGCCAAGTAAGCCTCGTTAAAATAATATTCGAGCGTGCGGTCATGAGGCTCGAGAAAACAAAAAATCGCAGGTCTGATTTTGCCTGCGTGGAGCAAATTATCATGTACAGCACCAAGCTTGCCAGTTCGCCTGTAGGCAACGCCATCTTGCACCAAGAATACGGGATACGCTTTAATCGGGTCAAAGTGAGGGGGAAACTGCAAGTAAGCCCTGCGTTTCCCAGCCAGAATTTTACTGTCCCACACAAGCGCTTCACTCGAACCAACAGGTATATCTGGAAGTGGGTCACACCAAGGGTCGGGTGTGTAGCCTTCAAGCGCCAGCGCACGATACTCGCGCCACCAAGGGTTTTGTGCATTGAGGGTATTGTTCGGATCGGCGAAGCGAGTGCCAGACTTGTCTAAGAAGCAATATTCTACCCACGCACCAAAACCAACCTCGAGCGCGATTTCTTGCCCTTCATGCACTGCAATAGGGCGATCGAGGTCATCGGTAAAGTCACCAATCAGGTGTGTAGCGTTGGGTGGGACTTGCAGTTTTATCAGGGGCATTAGGAACCCAGAATTTCTGTTTCTTTGCTCTCTAAAATTTTTTCGGCTTTCTGGATGTGCTCATCGGTGATTTTTTGTACTTCGGCTTCGCCGCGCTTGACATCATCTTGGGTGGCGAGTTTGTCTTTCTCGAGTTGTTTAATGGCTTTGTTGGCATCTTGGCGCACATTGCGAATGGCCACTTTGGCTTCTTCGGCGTATTTATGGGCATTTTTGACCAAGTCCTTGCGCCGCTCTTCGGTGAGGCTAGGCACACTGATGTAAAGCGCATCACCCTTGTTGGCAGGATTTAAGCCGAGGTCGGAATCCCGAATGGCTTTTTCAATTGCGGCAAGGCTCGAGCGATCAAATGCCGCCACCACCAAGGTACGAGCATCTGGGGTGGTGATGTTTGCAACTTGGTTGATTGGCATTTGTGAGCCGTAATATTCAACAGTGATTTTCTGGAGCATTCCCGGATTGGCGCGACCGGTGCGAAGCACACTGAGGTGATGCTCAAGAGCTTCAAGGGCTTTTTGCATACGGTTTTTGGTATCTTCAAAGATTTCTTTCATAACGGGGCATTGTACCGCAACTTGACGGGTCATGTGAGTACCGCAACTTGACGGGTCATGTGAGTACCGCAACTTGACGGGTCATGTGAGTACCGCAACTTGACGGGTCATGAGTACCGCAACTTGACGGGTCATGAGTACCGCAACGGGTTGGAACTTTATTTGACCTCGAGCAAGGCAAGCCCGTAGGGGCTCAGTTTTATCGAATAATTATTGACTAAAGGCGCAAGGTTTTTGCCCACGCTGATTTCACGCACTGTTGCTCCAACTTTTAGACTCGAGTTCTGTAGTCTTAAACGCACTGCTTGCGCGTCAGAATCAAGATTCAGCAATACTATAATTTTTTGTTGTTTTGTTTCACGCAAAAAACTAAAAACACGGCTGTTTCCAGTCTCGAGAGGCGTATATCCGCCTACACGCAATGCGGGATTAGCTTGGCGCAAACGAATCAGATTTTTATACAAACTCCATAAGGTTCCGGGTTTTTGCTGTGCCTCTACATTGATATTGGCTTCGGTGCTCGAAAACAACTGCCAAGGTTGGACAGTGGAAAATCCGCCATATGCCCTGTTATTCCAGCGCATTGGGGTGCGCTTGGCTTCGTCTCTGGAGCTTGCGGCATTGGGCATCCCAATCTCTTCACCGTAGTAAATAAATGGTGTACCGGGCAAAGTCAGCAGCATGGCTGCAGCACTGCGGTAGCGACCAGAGTTAAAAAATTTCATGCGCTCGAGGTCGTGGTTGGACGTAAAAATCGCATCTATCGCCGAGGCTGGATAGCTGCGGGCTACTCGAGCCAGAACCTGTTGTACTGCTTCGGGGTTAGCACGATTGGCTGCATCGCGGATGGCGCGGCTGAGGTCAAAATTAAAGCCCATATCTTGCCCTGTGCCATTTTGAAAGTATTTTGCCACCGTTTCGGTGCTTGTCCAAACCTCAGAAACTACAGCCGCTTCGGGGTTTACTGATTTTACAAATTGTGAAAAATCACTTTGCCAGTCTTGGTCGGATTCAGTATCGGGTATGTTTCCATCGGACTCCTCAAAAATATAACGGGCTGCGTCTACCCGAAAACCATCCACGCCTAACTCGAGCCAATACTTTGCTACATCAAACATCGCTTCACGCACATCGCTGCTACGCCAGTTGAGGTCTGGCATTCCATCCCAAAACACGCCATAGTAGTACTGCGTTTTACTCGGTGCTCCGTCATTAAAAGTAGTTGCAGCAGGCAACTCGAGTGGGGCTTGCACGAGGTCAGGGTTGTTGATGCTGTCAAAGATTGTTTTGGTGGTGCGATTAAATACAAATTTAACAATGCTGTCTGTAACAAGCTCGAGCTTGATGTTTTCGCCATCGGCACGCCCATTCCTGCCGTAATTTTCCGTCCAAGTGCCGCCAATAGCCACTTTATATTCGTAACTGCCTTTGGGTAAACGTACAACCAATTCAAATACCCCAGGCTGTGTTTCGACGGCTCGGGTTTCTGCACCGTTGGGATTCCAAGCACTGCCTCCCAGCGCAGCTTGAATGCTGCCGGGAAAAATCACCTTTGCACCGCTCGAGCCACCCGTTTGTACGGGATGCCATACGGCATTACCATTGACCCAAGGCTGTTTCCAACCGGGGTTCGTGTCGCGCCATAAATACCAATTCTTTTTTTTGCCACCCTTGAGCGCATCTAAAAACCAAGGATGCGAACGCGCCGTGTGGTTGGGGACATAATCCAGTAACACGCGAATACCACGCTGTTTCGCAGCTACCAAAAAAGCCTTAAAATCCCCGAGACTACCAAAATCTGGGTTGATACCTTTGTAGTCGGTAATGTCATAGCCGTGGTAGCTCGGGCTTGGGTGAATCGGATTAAGCCATAGGGCGTTGATGCCTAAATCGCGCAGATAGTCCAGTCTCGAGGTCAGTCCGCGCAAATCGCCAATACCATCGCCGTTGGAGTCTTGAAAAGAGCGCACAAAGACTTGATAAAAGACCGCATTGGCATACCAAGTATCAGAGCGGGTGCTTGGTGCTCGAGTACTGCCAAGTTGCGCCAGAGCAATTGCCGAAATGAGCAGAAATCCTAACCAAAAAAGGAAGCGCTTCATTTTTAGAGTATAGCTTGCCCTAAGCTGCAAGAAAAAGACTTTTGCCGCAAAACGAAAAAAATTATGTTTGTTGAGCAAAATAAATTTTCTTGGACAATTTTAGAGGGGTTATGAAAGCTGATACTGAGTGAACGGAGCAACGTCTGGCTGCCCATCGGTAATCCACATTTGCCGTGTCTCGAGATTCATAATCACGCCACAAATCGTTGCCACACGGTCTTCTGGGGCTTCGTCTTGGTTGGGATAACGACAAATTCCATCGGGGTCATCGTCGCGGTCGGCTAAGAATTCTTGAATATCCTCGAGCTTGAGTGGGCGGCGACTTTCGAGTAGGTCGGTCATGCGGCGTTGGCGGTGATAACTGTGCGGACGGCGCTCGGAGGGTGGTTCTTCGATGCCCATGCTCTTGGGGTCTAAAAAGTGATTGGTGTGTGCCATGCTGCCCAAGCTGCACTCGAGTACCCGAATGCTATTTGGAGCGGTCTCGAAATCTAATGCAAGGTTTGGGGCTTGAGCGACCATAAAATTGGTGCTGCATGCCCTCGTGCCATCATCAATAATGCTTTTTGCTGCCTCAAACGACCTCGAGCGTAAAATGTCCCAGCAGCGTGCGTGTGTGGGGCGGGCTTCGCGTGACCAATCATCGTCCATACTGGTGAGTCCCGAGATACACAAGCCCAAACCCGCGCTATTCAGACCGAGCTTAGGTGCAAAAATACCCGCTTCGGTAAAGCCTAAAGTCTCGAGTCCATCTGGGTGTTTGGTGCGAAGCAGTGCGCCTTTCACACCTTCAATCCAGTCCCAATTCTGCCCAATCATCAGTTGTCCTGCTGCAGTCGCTTCGGGCAGTGCCGCAAAGATTGTGCAACCATCAGGGCGGCGATGTGCAGGATTGGAGCGCGTCAGACCGGCATTTTCGAGTCCAACGGTGCCGTATTGGTAGTACAAAATCTCGTAACGTGCATTCAATGCGGCAATCTCAAAAAAATGCCTGCCAGATGTTTGGGCAATGCCGCGCATCCCTGCAGAATACTCGGGCGAGAACTTCTCGAAGTGTCGTGCTACTGTTGCTGCCATCGAAAGCGTCTGCTCTCGGCTGAGTTTGGCTTCTTTCTCGAAACGGTAAAAATACAACTCGACATTGTGTTCGATCAAGTCGCGCAGCGCCTCGCCATGTTGTTGCCCTTGTTCGTGAGGTGTGCCAGAAAGTTCTACCAATCTAAAAGTCATGAATAACAGCATACGCGTTTTCGAGGCTATGTTTATAGGTTCTCAACACAAAAAACCGAAGCTGATGTATCCCAATCAGCCTCGGTTGCAATACAAAGAGAGCAATTATTTCTTTTTTTTCTTTTTATCAAAGCTACTGCTAGCCGCGCTGCGGTCTTTGGCATCGCGCATAAAGGCGCGGAGCTTGGCTTCAAAGGCGGGCGCTTGTTTGCCAATACGTTTGGGCTTGGGCATTTCTTCGGGTGAATCCTGGAGTTCTTTGATGCTTAAATCTAAACGCCCCTTGTCATCGCGCCCCAAAACCTTGACAGTGATTTCCTGCCCCTCTTTGAGGTGTTCGGATACGCTCCGCACGAACTCGTGGGCGATTTGCGAAATATGCACCAGACCGGTCTCGCCGTTGTCTTTTATCTCTACGAACGCACCAAAATCGGTGACTCGCGTCACTTTACCTTCTACTACTGCCCCTGACTCAATTGACACTGTTGTGTTGCCTCCTTTTAATAAGCGCAGGGATTGTAACACACCCACAGCAAATTCACCAAACACATAAAAAATTACCCTTGTACAACTCGAGCTACCCTGCTATAGTCTCCCCTCGCGCCGCTTTAGGCGGTGCTATTTCGTGTCAAAAAGGAGGTGAACAAACAATGGCAAATTACGACTTAAACGTGCTGCTCAATCCAAACCTCGACCCAGGTCAGATTGCAACTGAAAAAGAGTACATCGAAAATGCAGTCAAGAACGGCGGTGGCAGCGTCGAGACCCTCGAGGAATGGGGTAATCGCAAGATAGCGTACACGATTAAAAAAGATAGCCAAGCCTATTACTTGATTTACCGCTTGAACTTGCCCGAGAACGCAACGAACACTTTGCAGCACAGTTTGCGCCTGCGCGATCACGTGCGTCGCGTGCTGGTGGTCAAGCAGCGCCCAGAATGGCGCACCAAGAAGCAAGCCTGAGCACCCCACCCCTCGAGCCATAATACGCAGACTCGAGATATTGCAAACAAACCAGTGAGGATACACCTTATGGCAAGAGGCTTAAACCATGTTTACCTGATAGGGGCACTGACCAAAGACCCCGAGATGCGCTACACTCCAAGTGGCATTGCTGTTGCCGATATGACTGTTGCTGGTGAAGATAATATTCAGGGCACAGATGGCAGGGCAAGGGTGTTGCCGTGGTATCACCGTATTAGCGTTTTGGGTCAGCAAGCTGAGCGTATCACCGATACTTTAAAGCAGGGCGACCCTGTGTTGGTCGAGGGCAGCTTGGAGTTTAGAAGCTGGGAAACCCCCGAAGGTCAAAAGCGCAGCGCAGTCAGCGTCAAAGCCCTGCGTGTCGAAGCCGCACAGTACGGAACTCGAGCCGAACCGCTCGTGACCGATAGCATCGGCGGAAAGCGCTTGACCAATGCCTTAAACGAAGTCGTTCTTGTGGGTAACATGACCCGCGATGCCGAACTCAGGTATACACCATCTGGCGATGCCGTGACTACAATCAGCATCGCTGTTAACGAATCGTGGAAAGACAAGACCGGAAGCTGGCAAGAAAAGACCCATTATGTCGAGGTCAATTTGTGGCGCGACCTTGCCGAAATTGCAGGTGAACTCAAAAAGGGCGATCCTGTGATGATTATGGGTAGGCTTGTGAATGAATCTTGGACAGACCGCGAGGGAAATAAACGCTCAACCACTCGTGTTGAAGGAAGACGTATTGAAATCTTGGTTCGCGGTCCTGGAACTGCTGGCAGTTCTGGAACCACCTCGAGCGCAAACCGCCAAGCCGGCGGTTATGCCTCGGCGCAACCTGGTGTTGCAGGGTCCCGTGCGAAACCAGACATTGATGACGGCTTACATGATTTCCCGCCAGAAGAAGATTTACCATTTTAGGAGTTGAATATGCCCGCAGGAAAAGCAAACACTCGGAATGCACGCGAACGTGCAGACCGCAATTCAGACCGTGGCGACCGCGACGATCGTCGTGGTGGCAGTGATAGGGCTGGAGCAAAAGGCGCAAAGCGCCCACGCAAGCCCAAAGTAGACCTGTTTAAGACTGGCGAACTCGAGGTTACGGATTATCACGACGCAAAAATGCTACGCCGTTTTATCTCGGACACAGGGCGCATCTTGCCACGCCGTCGTACAGGCGTGAACGCTAAGAATCAACGCCGTTTGGCGCTGACCATCAAACGCGCTCGGATGATTGCACTTTTGCCATTCACCGACAAGTTAGTACGGAAGTGAGGAGGGGAGAGCATGGCGAAAAATTCTAAAGTGATTCTTCTCGAGCCGGTGGTTAAACTTGGCGCAACTGGCAGCATTGTCGAAGTTAAGCCTGGCTTTGCACGCAATTATCTTGTGCCACGCGGTTTGGCAGCTTACGCCACTCCAGCGAATTTAAAGAATCTCGAGGCGCAACTGAAAGCAAAAGTCAAGCGCTTGGAGGCAATTAAATCCGATGCCGAGAAGCTGGCAGGGCAGTTTGCCGAACTTGTTGTGGAACTGAAAGCCAAGGCAGGTGAAGGCAAAATTTACGGTGCAATCACCAGCCAAATGGTGGCAGATGCCGTCGAACAGCAGACTGGTTTGGCAATTGACAAGCGCAAGATCGAGATGGGCAAAGCCATCAAGGACTTGGGCGAGTATGGCGTGGTCTACAAGCCACACCCAGAAGTGCCAATTCCATTGAAGTTAAACGTTACTGCCGCATAAGGTTTGTGCAGTACAATCCCCTCAAGACATGTGTCTCGAGGGGGATTTTTTGTTTATCAAGGGTTAAAAAATGATGTGTCATACCAAATTAAGTTATTCAGTCGCTTAAGTGACTGAATAACCGAGCTATGCGCGTATTAACAATACCGAATAATACCAAGTTGTGTTAATCAACCGTGTATTTTGACCGATCAACCAACTAAAAGGCGTGACAAAAAACCAGATTAACGCCTGGACAACAGTTTGACCGTTTTTTGGGTCAAACGAGAGTGATTAGCTTCATTCGGTATCACTTGTATTGAACAACGTAAACCCATCTTCTGGTAAGTACGCCGTTATCTCAGTTAGCCTCATATCTCGTGGATGCTGTAATTTGTGAAATCTGATATAGTCTTCGACGTGATAGAGATAGAGGTGTTCTGTACTAAGATCTAGATGGGGCAACCGGATGGCGGTGCAAACTTCGTTAAGAAGAATGTGTTTTCATTCCAGAAACTACCAGCCCTTCGGCAAAACTATTTGCCATTGGGAGATTACGCCGTAAGTGCGGTATAATCACCGGTTAGCCTGCAGTGATCGGGAAAACGTACCGCGCAAAGTAGACCAGCCCATGAACTATGTCAAATCCAAACAACGCGTCGCTGACCACGGGGAGGTTTTCACCCCACTGTGGCTAGTCGATGCCATGCTCGACCTCGTGAAAGAAGAGTCGGAGCGCATCGACGCCCGCTTTCTCGAACCAGCCTGCGGCAGCGGCAACTTTCTGGTGCGGGTGCTCGCGCGCAAGCTCGCTGCGGTTGAACTCAGATACAGAAAATCTGACTTCGAACGTCAGCACTTCGCCCTGTATGGCCTGATGTGCATCTACGGCATCGAGCTGCTGCCAGACAACATCGCCGAATGTCGTGCCAACCTGCTGGAAATATTTGCCGATTACCTGGGTATTGAAGAATCCGATGATTTTTATCGTGCTGCCGCCTACGTGCTGACGCAAAACCTGGTGCATGGCGATGCGCTCACCATGCGCGACAGCGGTGGCGAGCCGATTAGTTTTGCCGAATGGGGCTACCTGGGTAAGGGCAAGTTTCAGCGCCGCGACTTCCGCTTCGATGTGCTCACTGGTTCCTCCGCTTTCAGCGCGGAAGGATCGCTTTTCGCCCATCTCGGCAGGCATGAAATCTTCACGCCGACCAAGACCTACCCGCCGATGACGGTGCACGAGCTGGCTGCCGCCAGCATCGGCGATAAGGCGGAGCCAGCCGCGTGAGCATCCAGGCACCCTTCACCCTGCGCGGGCGCAACCCGGATGTGTTGACCTGCATCGCCAACCTTTCCAACGACGAGGTCTTCACCCCGCCGGAATTCGCCAATCGCATGCTGGCGTGGCGCAGCGTGT
>JBKBVO010000228.1:0-3194 GCA_046289535.1 Deinococcales bacterium
AGCGGGCGTGGGTTTCCTGGTTTTGGGTTTTCGCTGACTCGCTCACCGAGCAATTTGCGTCGCTCCTCGGCGTAGGCTTTAGCCAGCAAGCCCTTGGCGGGGACATCCACGAAGTCGGCACCGCCCTTGTAGGCGCCACGATCAGCGAAGGCGAGCCGGCTCGCCTCGAGGTAGTAATGCAGGGCGCGCTCGCGAGGCATGGCTGCTAAATCGAAGCCCTCGAGCATATTGAGCGCTAGACCGATGGTCAAACCACCGCTCGAGGGGCTGCCCATACCGTAGATGGTGTGTCCGCGGTAGCTGCTGACGGTCGGGGCGCGCTCGATGGCTTGGTAATTTGCCATGTCGGACACGGTCAAGGGTGCGCCGCGAATCGGCTGTGGCGGGTTGGCGATGCTTGGCGGACGCTGGACGTTGGCGCTGATTTCTCGAGCGAGATTCCCTGTGTAAAACCACCTCGAGCCACCTGCTGCCAAATAGCGAAAGGTCTGTGCGAGGTCGGGGTTTTTGATGATACTGCCCACCACCGGTGCCTTGCCTTCACTTGTCAGGTACAGCTTTGCTGTCGCGGGAAACCAGCCAAAACGCACGCGGTTGGCTTCCACCTGGGAAACATAGGTGGCATCGGCATCAAAGCCATTTTGCGCCACCGCGATGGCGGGCTGGAGTAGACTTGCCAGCGAACGTGTGCCATAACGGCGCAGTGCCAAATCCCAACCTGCCACGGTGCCGGGTACGCCCACAGACAAGCCGCTCGAGACGCGCTGTGAAAATGGTAACGGCTGTCCATCTGCCCCGTTAAACCAAGCAGCGGTGGCAGCAGCGGGCGCTTTTTCTCGAGCGTCTATGGTCGTAACCTTGCCTGTTTTGGCGTTGTAAATGACCATAAACCCACCCCCGCCAATCCCGCAGCTAAATGGGTCGGTGACATTCAGCACTGCCGCTGCCGCCACAGTAGCGTCTATGGCGTTGCCACCCGAGCGCAAGACCTCGAGCGCGGCTTTGGTCGCGCGCGCATCCACGGTTGCTGCTGCTCCACCCATTCCTGTTTGGCTGCTCTGCGCAAGTGCGGTGGAGAACAACACACCGCACGCCGTCAATATGTATTTTTTCATAACTTCTTTAGACTAGCTGTTTTTTTATCGGCAGATTGTTGGGTATTCCACTCTGTGGGGTTTGTTGCGGTGTTGGCTTGCAAAAAAGCGCTTAATGCAAGAATGCAGCATGTATTGGTGCTCGGCGACCAGCTCAATCTCCATGCCATCAGGCTTTTGCAGCCAGAGCGCGTTCTGATGCTTGAATCCATCGCTCGAGGTGCTGCGCTGCCCTACCACAAACAAAAATTGTTACTGCTCTACAGTGCGATGCGCCACTTTCGGCTCGAACTCGAGCAGGCGGGTTTTGCTGCGGTCACGTACCTGCAGTGCCAGACATTTGAAGATGGTTTGCGCGACTACCTAAAGCGCTACCCCAATGCCGAAATTGCAGTCCTACAGCCCGCCGAATGGGGCATAGCAGCGCGTCTCGAGCGAGCTGTGCGCAAATACGGCGGCAGCTTGAGGGTGCTGCCCAACCCGCTGTGGCTCTCGAGCCAAGCCGATTGGGAGCGCTATGCAAAGGGCAAAAAAACCTTTCGTATGGAATTTTTTTACCGTCAGATGCGCCAAAAAACCGGCTGGCTGATGAATGGCGAAGCCCCGCTTGGCGGCAAATGGAATTTTGACGCAGAAAACCGCCAAGTGCCACCCAAGGGGCACCGTTTTCCGCCCAAACTCGAGTTTGCACCAGACGAACTCACACGGCAAACCGCGCGGTTTGTCGAAGAGCACTTTGCTAGCCATTTTGGCAGTCTAGAACACTTCAACTACGCGGTGACTCGAGCGGATGCACTGCGTGCTTTGGAGCATTTTCTCGAGCATCGCCTGCACGCCTTTGGTGCTTTTGAAGATGCACTTGTAGACGGCGAAAACCAGCTTTACCACAGCCTGCTTTCGCCTTATATCAATTTGGGTTTGCTCTCGCCGCGCGAAGTCTGCGAGGCAGCGCTCACGCGGCTTAGTCAGGTTCCACTTGCGAGCCTCGAGGGTTTTATTCGCCAAATTTTGGGATGGCGTGAATTTATGTACCACGTGTATCACACGCTCATGCCCGAATTCAGAGAACTCAATCAATTCAAGCACACCCGTCCCCTGCCCGAGTTCTACTGGACAGGGCAAAGCAAAATGCGCTGTGTTTCTCAGGCGGTCAGGCAGGTCTGGACGACTGGACACGCGCACCACATCCAACGCCTGATGGTTTTGGGAAACTTTGCATTGCTTTACGGCGTGCGACCACAAGAAATCAACGAATGGTTTTTGCTAGGTTTTGTGGATGCATTCGATTGGGTGGTTACGCCCAATGTGATTGGTATGAGCCAATATGCCGATGGTGGCGTGTTTACCTCTAAGCCATATGTGAGCGGAGCAGGCTATATCAATCGTATGAGCGACCACTGCCAACAGTGTGTATTCCACCCTAAAGAAACCACCGGCGAAGATGCCTGCCCGTTCAATAGTCTTTATTGGAACTTTATAGACCAGAACCTCGAGCATTTTGCAAAAAATCCGCGCATGGCAATTGTGGTTGCTAATTGGCGTAAACGCAATCTGGCAGACAAAAACGCCATCCTCGAGCAAGCCCAAAAATACTTCAACTACACCCAGCGCCTTGTCTGACGGGTGGGGCATTCCAACCAACCACTTGCCGCTCGGCAACCGCCCCAAAGCCAAAGAGCGAAAATTCTCCGCCCGCAAATATACCAATGTTTTTTGAAAGCGTGAGACATGGTTTTGCGGGGTTCCCACTGAAGACATGGTTCAAAACCAATTCGACTTTATTTTTAAAGAATAAACTGCCAAAACCCGCTTCTGGGTTTGGGTCAACTGCAACACTCGCGGCTCGAGAAGGTACACCAATACCCAAATCTATGCGAGGTGCATCCACAGCGAGTCCGATGCCTGCTGTGTTTGGGGTTGTTGCTGCTCCATTGCCAGTTGCACTTGGCGTGGCGTTAAATGCTGCCGATGGTGTGGGTACCCCGCCTGAAAGCGAAAATCCACCGTTGCCGTTAAAATTTAGGGTCACGCTACCGCCCAAGCTCGAACCAGAGCGCGAAATACTCGAGGTCAGTTCTGGCGTTATTGAAAACATTAAAT
>JBKBVO010000040.1:0-15451 GCA_046289535.1 Deinococcales bacterium
GTTGCATCAACCAGTTTTAGTGAATAAAAGCCCACTGAGCCTGACCAAGCCCGCACTGCTGATGTGTTATTTGGCGCTTAGGCAGGACTGGGTTGTGCGCTCGAGTCTGGCGTTGCTGTTGTGCCCCGATGCCAGTAACGATGTGGCACGCCATCAATTGCGCTTGCTTCTCAACCGCGCAAAAAGCTTGTCTTGGGCAGGAGCGCTCGAGGTAGAACCCCAGCGCGTGCGTTTTGTCTGCAACACCGATGTCGCCGCCTTTAAGACAGCAATTGGCAAAGCAGCATGGAAAGAAGCGCTGTCTCTTTACCATGCCCCTTTATTGCACGATGTCACCACAGATAGCCCCGCCTTTGAAGAATGGTTAAATATAGAGCGGCAAAAACTCGAGGGGGCATGGCGCGAAGCCATGCTGGTATACGCCAATCAATGTTTGCAGCGCCAAGACCTGCAAAGTGCGAGCCAGACCTTGGAGCGTTTATGGCAACACGACGAATTCGATGAAAGTATTTTGCAGCGCCATCTCGAGGTGGCGTATTTGGCAGGAAGGCGCGAGTTGGCACTCAGGGATTTTGCACGTTTTGAGCAAATCTTAAAACAAGACTTTGGCAGCCAACCACAACCCAAAACCCTCGAGCTACAGCGCCAAATCCTGGCAGTCAAACCGCTTTTGGTTACGGCGCATAATCCACAAATTCCACTGAGTGTATTGCGCACACCGCAACTGGTTGGGCGTGAACGCGAAGCCAAGCAACTGCAACAGTCCACTGCTCCGTTGGTGGCGATTATCGGCGAAGCCGGTGTGGGTAAAACCCGTTTTGCGCTGGAGTTGCTGCCACACGCCCAAGTTATGCGCTGCATCGAAGGCTTAGAGCACGTCGCCTATGCTCCACTGCTGCCCTATGCCAAACAGCACCTCGAGACAAGTCAAAACACGCTTGGCGCGTATTTTCCCGACCTTGCACAACTGTTCCCTGAACACCAACAAAGCAGCAGTGCAAAACCGCGTTTGCTCGAGGCATGGGCGCGGCTTTTTGATGGTTTGGTGCTGCTTTTTGACGATTTACAGTGGGCAGATAGTGCCACACTCGAGTTGATTTTGTTTTTGGCGGCGCGTGGCACTGTGCGCTTGTACGCCACGATTCGCAGCGAAGAAATCTCGAAGCAGCTTATGCAACAACTTCTGACCATGCGAGCCGAGCGAATCGTACTCCAAGGTTTGCAAGTCGCCGAAACCGCTGCTTTTGTCTCGAGTTTAATTGGTACAACACAAGTGTATCCAATTTTTAGTCGGTTTTTGCAAGAACGCACTGGTGGCAATATTTTTTTTATGCTTGAAATCTTAAAGGCGCTCTTTGAAGCTGGTGCTTTGCGCGCCGAAACAAACCAATGGCATACCGCACTCGATCAACTCACCAGCGATTATCAAGAACTCGAGCTACCCGAGCGAGTCACTGAAGTGGTGTTGCGGCGCACCCAACGCTTGCCAGAACAGGTACGGCACGTTTTGGGAGCAGCCAGTGTTTTAGCCGAAGGGTTGCGTCCACAGGTTTTACAAGAACTCACAGGTTTTGCTTTGCCAGATGTAATAGATGCCCTCGAGCAACTCGAGCTGGCTGGAATTGTGCGTGAAGAACGCTTTGTGCACGATCTATTGCGTCAGAGCGTGTACCAAAACCTGTCGCAAACCCGCAAAAAATACTGGCATAGCCAAGCGGCAAAGTTGATGCAATCAACACCACAAGCAGCCGAGCATTATTTGGCGGCAGGCGAAACCCAAGTTGCACTGCCATTGCTTTTAAGGATTGCCAACGAACAACGCACTTTGGGTTTACTGTCCGAAGCTCGAGCCACGTATTTGCGTGTTTTGAGATTCACACCGGAGCACTACCAAGCCTTGGCGCAGGTTGCGCTTTTGGAAAACCAACTTGGTTTGCTCGAGAACGCCGAACAAAATGCCTTACTGATATTGCAAAATACTCGTGACTTTCAGAGCTGTACAGGTGCATACACGGTGCTCGCAAGCCTTGCCTATGGGCGCGGTGATTTGGTCAGTGCGGGGCAACATATTTCGCACGCACTGACATTGGCGCAACATTTTGAGCGCTCTGATGCAAGCTTGGAAGAAATCGCTTTTGATATTTTTGAAGCCCAAGAGCGTTACGAAGAGTGCATTTTGATGCTCGAGAACGCGCGCGTGCGTTTGACGCGCTGTCCCGAAAGCAGCGATTTGAGCATCGTGCTCTCGGGTCTTGCCGCTATTTACGATGATATCGGGCGCAGTGCCGAAGCCTTGCCGCTTCATTTTGAGGCGCTCGAGATTGCACGGCGCACAAAAAACCGCTATGCCCAAGTGAACGCTGCTATTCCTTTGATGTGGGCACTGTGCCATGTGGGTCGTGCTGCAGAGGCGGTGCAAATTGCCAGAGAAGCACTTGCTTTTGGTGAATTTAGCAACTCTGAATACCTGCGCAATGGCTTAGGCGCAGCGCTGATGCAACTCGGGGAACTCGAGGCGGCACTCGAGCCATATTTGCACAATGCGCAGTGTGGCAACAACACCACACAGGCGCTGGCTTGGGGCAGATTGGCACATATTTATCATCAATTGCAGCAGCCAATACAACGCGACCATGCTGTTGCCAACGCGCTTGCTGCCGCACAGCAAACCCAAGTGCCGTTTGCACGCCTGCGCGCGTGTATTGCGGTTTTAAACTACGGTACAAATGAACAACTCGAGCAAATCCTGCCACTGGTGCGTGGTAAGCGTAGCCCAGACCCAAACTCGCAAACCGAACTCGAGGCGGCGCTGGCGGCGCGGGGCGTGAGCTTGCACCCCTCGTACTAAATCGAAATCAAGGTGTACGCATGCCGCTGCCATACACGAAAAGCCTGAGAAGCTCGGTATTTTTATTATTGCACTCGAGTGGTGCCTGTTTTTGAATCTTTGTTGAGACACTTGTGTTTTGGTGTCCGCAAGTTAGACGAGGCGCTCATGCTGCCGCCAGGTACTTGCCCCAGTTCTAGGATATTTTGGGGCTTTGAAGCAAAAATCTCGTGTATACCATGCCGCAAAACAAACCGTTTGGTTTAAAAGCATTTGGTTTCTCGAGAACTCGCGTCACGACTCTACTTAGTTTTCGTAAAAAAACTATTAAACTTTCGTTTTTGTTTCGTATTGCTAGTAATATCTTGACAAACGAAAATCAAACTGCGTACACTCCTTTCTGAACAGCAGCGCGATAGGAGAATCATGAAAAATAGTATTGGTGTGGCGTTTATTGGCGCGGGACGCATGGGCTTAACCCATGCCCAAACCTTGGGTAATATTGCGGTGGCAAAGGCGATTGTGGTTGCAGACCCAAATCTCGAGGCGGCAGAGCGCGGCGCACAATTGGCTCGAGCCGAATACGCCACCGTCGACATCGAGGCTGCTATTTCTGACCCCAATGTCGAAGCGGTGATGATTGTTACGCCAACCAATACCCACGCCAGCTTGATTCAAATGTCAGCCAAAGCAGGTAAAGCCATTTGGTGCGAAAAACCGATTGCTTTAACTTTAGCAGAAACCAAAGCTACGCTCGAGCTTGTGCAAAAAGCAGGTGTGCCCTGCCAGATTGGTTTTCAGCGCCGTTTTGACCCTGGCTATGTCCATGCCAAGCAACTCATAGAAGATGGCAAACTGGGTAAGCTCGAGAGTTTTCGTTCGCTGGGGCGCGATACTTACTTGCCTAACCAAGCTAGTATTCGCCCCGGTGGTGGAACCTTTTTGGATATGACCGTGCACGATTTCGACTTAGCGCGTTTTTTAGTCGGTGAGGTAATCGAGGTCAGCGCGTGGGGTGCGGTTTTGGCACACCCGATGTTCGCCGAAGAAGAAGATTGCGATACCGCCGTGTGTATGTTGCGCTTCGAGAATGGTGTTTTGGGTGTAGTCGAAAGCGCCAGACATTCCAATTGGGGTTACGACATCCGTACTGAAGTGGCTGGTTCCCAAGGCAAAGTAGTGGTCGAAGCCCCGCACAAAACCCCTGTGCAGCACTTTACAGGCTTTCAAAAACACACCGATGTCTACCTCAATTTCCCCGACCGTTTTGCCGATGCTTACCGCCTGCAAATGGAAGCCTTTTTTGCCAGTTTAATTGGGGGCAATACCCCTAGCCCAAGCCCTACAGATGCGCTCGAGACTTTAAAAATCTGTTTGGCAGCCAAGCAAAGTTGGCAGCAGGGCAGACCAATCAAAGTACAGGAAGCCATATGAACATCACCCTTGTTGGCGCAGGGCGCATGGGTTGGATTTTTGCCAAAGCGATTGCGGGGCTTCATCCGGCTCGGCTTGCTTTTGTGGTCAGCCGCAGTTTAGAAAGCGCTCAAAAAATGGGCGAACATTTTGGCTGTCGCATCAGCACCAATCTCGAGGAAGTTTTAGAGCCAAGCGACGCGGTGGTGATTGCCACACCAACACTCACACACAAAGATTTGGCAATTTTATGCGCCAAAGCAGGTAAGCCATTTTTTGTCGAAAAACCAATTGCCGATAGTCTCGAAAACGGCAAAGAAATGGTGATTGCTGCCGAAAAACACAGTGTGCAAAGCATGGTCGGTTTCCAACGCCGTTTTGACCCTGCTTTTGTCCAAGCCAAAAAGCATATCGAGGCGGGTGGTATCGGTAAACTCGAGATTTTTCGTTCAATTTCACGCGATGCCAGCATGGGTTCCTCGAGTCTCGAGTGGCATTTGCAAAGCGGCGGCTTGATTGTGGATTTAGGTGTGCACGATATGGATTTGGCACGGTGGTTTATGGGTGAAGTGGTGGCGGTGCAGTCGTTTGGTGGGGCGTTGACCGATCCGGGTTTAAGTCGGCATGGTTTGCACGACACTGCCGTAGCTATTTTGCAATTTGCCAGCGGTGCATTTGGCACAATCGAGATGGGACGCAACACCGCTTATGGTCACGAGGTACGCGCCGAGATTTTGGGTGCAGCAGGAAAGTGCAGTATCGAGCGCGACCAGCGTGGTGACCTCAGGATTTACGACGCATCTGGTGGCTCTTTTGACCGCCCGCGTGGTTTCGAAGAACGATTCGCCCAAGCCTATATCGAGGAAATGGCGGCATTTGTGCGTGGGGTGATGCACCAAGAAACCCTGATGCCCAATGTGCGCGATGCTTGGTATTCTTTACGCCTCGCCATGGCAGCACAAAAAGCCTTAGACACGGGTCAGACCGTGCGAGTAGAGGAATTTGGTGGAGCTTTATGACTATCCGATTGACCGTTGCTCAAGCTGTTATTCGTTTTTTAGCAGTACAGTATTCCTTGCTGGATCAAGATAAATCGCGTCTCATTGCGGGTGTTTGGGGTATTTTTGGGCACGGCAATGTCGCCGGACTTGGGCAAGCGCTCGAGGAATACGGCGACGAATTGGGTATGCCAACTTTTCGTCCACAAAACGAACAGGCGATGGTGCATACTGCAGCCGCTTTTGCCAAGCACACCAATCGGCGCAGCACCTATGCCTGTACCGCCTCGATTGGACCAGGCTCGACCAATATGCTCACAGCCGCCGCAGGAGCAACAATCAACCGTTTGCCAGTGCTGCTTTTACCCTCAGATTATTTTGCCAATACGCTGCCCAACCCAGTATTGCAGCAACTCGAGCATCCAATCGAAATGGACAGCAGTGTCAATGATGCTTTTCGCTTGGTGAGTAAGTTTTATACCCGTATTACTCGAGCCGAGCAACTGCTGAGCGCCCTGCCCGAAGCGATGCGTGTACTCACCGACCCCGCCGAAACGGGTGCGGTAACGATTTCACTCCCCGAAGACGTGCAAACCGAGGGTTATGACTTCCCACTCGAGTTTTTCGAGCCTCGAGTGTGGCGTATTCGCCGCCCTGTGCCCGAGCCAGAAGTGATTGCACAGGTTGCCAAGCTCCTGAAAAAAGCCAAGCGTCCGCTGATTATCGCCGGAGGTGGGGTGATGTACTCCGAAGCCAATGCTGTACTGGCAGAATTTTCTGCTAAGTATGGTATCCCTGTCTGTGAATCCCAAGCGGGCAAAGGTGCAATACCTTGGGATCACCCCATGAATGTGGGCGCAGTGGGGTCTTCGGGCGGTTTGGCAGCGAATGTGTTGGCTAAAAATGCCGATTTGGTGCTGGCGATTGGCACGCGCTTGGCAGACTTTGTAACCGCTTCTAAAACCGCCTTTCAGCACCCAGAAGTGCAATTTGTGGGCTTAAACGTTGTGCCGATGGACGCGGCTAAACTGGCGGGAATAAGCCTGATTGCCGATGCCAAGCGCGGTCTTTTAGCGCTGAGCACCGCACTCGGCGAACACAAAGGCAGCTCGAGCAGCTATCAAAAAGAGATTGCCAAACTCAAACTCGAGTGGGATGCGATTGTGAACGATTACTGCACCCCAGATTTGAGCGGCACTGACTCGAGTAACACTGACTCGAGCCAAGAAAAATTGGTGCAGACCGCCGTGATCGGCGTGGTGAATCGGGCTTTCGGCGGCAGTGCTACAGCAATCTGTGCGGCGGGAAGTATGCCCGGTGATTTACTGAAACTCTGGCGACCCACAGACCCTAAGGCGTATCACGTCGAATATGGTTTTTCCTGTATGGGCTACGAAATCCCCGCGGCGCTTGGGGTCAAGCTCGCCGAACCCAAACGCGAGGTTGTGGTTTTTATGGGTGATGGAACCTATCTGATGATGAATTCCGAAATTGTAACTGCCGTTGCCGAGGGTTTGGATTTCACTATGATTTTAGTGGATAACAAAGGTTATGGCTCGATTCGGCGCTTGCAAATGGAAACAGGTTCGCCATCTTTTAATAACGAATTGCGCTACCGCAATCCCAAAACAGGACGCACCAACGGCAAGCCCGTAGAAGTGGATTTTGTGAAACACGCCGAGGCAATGGGTGCGACCGCGTGGTTTGCCAGCACCTATACAGCACTACAGAATGCCCTGGACGCAGCACAAAAAACCAAGGGTGTGCGGGTTATTGTTGTGCCTGTCGGTTTAGATGGAAGCGCCAGAGGATTTGAGAGTTGGTGGGATGCACCTGTCGCTGCTGTCTCGAGCCAAGCTTTCGTGAAAAAATCGCGCGAGGGTTATGAGGCTGGTTTGCAAAAACAGCGTCGGTTTTTAGGGAGGTCAAGATGAAACTTAAACTCGCTAATGCCCCGTGTTCTTGGGGAACAATCGAAGGCTGGGGGCAGAGTATTGATTACGCCCAAATGCTCGATGAACTTGTGGCTACAGGTTATGTTGGCACCGAACTCGGAGATTACGGCTTTATGCCCACCGACCCACAGCAACTGCGCCAAGCCCTAAGCTCGAGAAACCTGACCATGCTTGGGGCATACGAAGGCGTGTACTTTCGAGACGAGCGCGAACACGCACCTGGACTCGAGAACATTTTACGCAATGCCAGGCTCTTAAAAAGTGTTGCTGACCTTGGCGACCCTAATACCCAGCCATTTGTGGTGATTGCCGACGAGCACAGCCGCGATGCCCCAAGGTTTGCCAATGCTGGGCGGATTACAAAAGAGTTAAGCCTGTCAAATTCTGATTGGCAGACCTTTGCCAAAGGGGTAAACAATGCTGCTAAAGCCGTACACGATGAAACCGGGCTGCGCAGCGTGTTTCACCATCACTGCGGCGGCTATGTTGAAGCCCCACACGAAATCGACGAATTGCTTGCGCGTACCGACTCGAGTTACCTAGGATTGGTTTTTGACACAGGGCATTTTTTGTACGGTTCTGGCACAAACAATGGCGAATTGGTTTTGCAAGCACTGGAGAATTTTGCCACACGGCTTTGGTATGTGCATTTTAAGGATTGCAGCCCTGATGTTGCAGATATGGCTCGAGCTAAAGGTTATAACTACAAAGAAGCCATTGGTGCGGGGGTTTTTTGCGAACTCGGGCGGGGCAGGGTAGATTTCGCCGCTGTGACCAAGAAACTCGAGCAGATTGGCTATGACGGCTGGATTTGTGTTGAACAAGATGTGTTGCCTGGAATGGGCGAACCCAAAGTGAGTGCTGCACGCAACCGCCAGCACTTGGCGAAAGTGGCAGGGCTATAGATGTTTGACCTCATCACCGTGGGGCGCTCGAGTATAGACCTGTATTCCAGCGATGTTGGCTCGAGTTTTCCAGAGATTACATCTTTTGGAGCTTCGATTGGCGGTAGCCCCTTAAATATTGCGGTTGGCTCGAGTCGTCTTGGCTTAAAAGTGGCGCTGCTCACGGCAGTAGGTACCGATAAAGTCGGGGAATTTATTTTGGCGCAACTGCAAAAAGAAGGGGTCGAAACCAAATACATTGCTGTTATCGCGGGTACAAAATCCAGTGCTGTACTGGTGGGAATCCAGCCTCCGAGTGCTTTCCCCACCATGTTTTACCGCGAGAATGCTGCCGATATTCAGATTGGAATAGATCATGTGCTGGCGTTGCCACTCGAGCAAACAAAAGCGGTGCAGCTCTCGGGTGCAGCACTGGCAAAAGAACCGAGTCGCAGCGCAATTTTTTATCTTGCAGAACGCGCCAAGGCGCTAGGGAAAACCATATTTTTGGATTTGGATTTTCGTGCCGACCAATGGCACGACCCAAGGGCATTTGGGGTTCAGATTCGCGCACTCTTGCCACTTGTAGACATTACCTTTGGCACCGAAGAAGAAATCAATGCAGCGATGCTGCAACGCAAGGAAGATGTATTGATTCACAACTCGCAAATTACCGCCCCAGAAATTAAAGGAGACCTAGAGCAAAATATCCAAGCCCTACTGGCTAAAGGCATTGTTGCCCTAGTGGTCAAGCGCGGTGCAAAAGGTGCGGATGTGATACTCGCAAACGGCGAGGTTATATCTGCGCCTGGTTTTAGGGTGGAAGTGGTGAGCGTACTTGGGGCAGGCGATGCCTTTGCAGCAGGTTTTATTTATGGGCATTTACAGGGTTGGGATTGGTATAAGTCCACGCGCATGGGCAACGCTTGTGGGGCAATCGTGGTCACGCGCATTGGCTGTAGTCAATTCAGCGCCTATTTGCCAGAAGCGCTGGAATTTATAGAAGCTCGAGGGGGGTTTTAAGTGCCATTTATCGCTGATGGCAGAACTCTTATCCGGCACGCCTTTGTGCATGGTTATGCACTGCCTGCTTTTAACATCTGTAGCCTCGAGATGGCGCAAGGCTGCATTGATGCCGCGCGGGAACTATCCGCGCCGATTCTTTTGCAAACCTACCAAGCCGATTTATCTTTTGCTGCGCCTGCGGTGATGGTGAGTATGGTGCGAGCCATCGCTGAAGCTGCTGCTGTGCCAGTGGGGTTACACCTCGATCATGGCATCAATCAAGATGTGGTGCTCGAGTGCCTCAAAGCGGGGTACTCGAGCGTGATGCTCGACGGCAGCACAATGAATTTTTTAGATTTATGCGCCTCCACCCTAGAACTCGCGCAGCTTGCCAGTAGTTATCAAGCCGGTCTCGAGGTCTCTGCCGAGCGCTTCAACAAAGGCGAATCTGCCCCAACCGACCCCGAAGAAGCCCTGCGCTTGCGCGAAGCGGGTGCGGACATGATTGCTTGCTCGGTGGGTTCGGAACATGGTCAGACTTCGCGTTTGGATTTGGCGCGGCTCGAGCAGATTGCCAAGCGCGTACAAGCGCCTTTGGTGCTGCATGGTGGTAGCGGCATCAACCACGCCGATGTGCAAGCTGCCATTGCTTTGGGTGTAGTCAAAATCAATGTCGGTTCGGCGTTGTATAGGGCGCTCTTGGGCGTGTGGCAGAACTCGAGCCAGCACACGAGCCACCGCCAAGTTTACACCCAGTCTCGAGCAGCCATTGCCGAGGTAGCCAAGCATTACATTCAGCTTTTTGCTGCTCACAAAGGGGAAAAATATGAACTCAGCCAATCAGCATAAGCCAGAAAATGGGGTTCTCGAGATTACACCAGCATCGGTGGGCTGGCGGTTTTTGTCGTTTAAGACCGTTTTGCTTCAAGCTGGAGAATCACTTGTAGCCAATACCGAGGGTCAAGAATATGCGCTTGTGCCGCTCTCGGGGTCGTTCGAGGTACAAGTTACCCAAGAGCGTTTTGTATTGTCGCGCTCGAGTGTTTTTGCCGAACTCCCACATGTGGTTTATATGCCGCCGCGCACCGCTCATACGATCACGGCAGCGTCTGACTGCCATTTTGCGTTGGGCAGCGCCCCAGCCCAAGGCTTGTTTCCTGTGCGCTGTTTTGCCCCAAGCGAAATGAAAAAAGAATTGCGCGGTGGTGCTCATGCGGTGCGCCAAGTCAACCATATTTTAGGTCCAGACTTGCCCGCAGAACGCTTGGTGCTGTTCGAGGTCTATACGCCATCGGGGAACTGGTCAGGTATCCCGCCGCATCGGCACGACGGCTTGCGTGGCTCCTTGTATGTCGAAGAAACCTATTATTACCGTATCGAACCTGCCGATACAGGTTGGGCAGTGCACCGTAACTACAGCCCCGAGCATGGGCTAGATGAATTGCTTTTAATCAAGGATGGCGATTTGGTTCGTACACCTGTGGGTTATCACCCTGTTTCTGCACCGCCCGGCAGCAATGTTTATTTTCTTAACTATTTAGCAGGAGATGCATTGCTCGAGCAGCGAGCCGTGCCACCTGTGGATGACTCGGATTGGGCATGGCTGCGCGAGGATTGGTCGGGTAAGCCACTTCAGATTCCATTTGGGACTCATGAATAGCCAAGAGCGGCGCAGCCAGATTATTGTGCTGCTCGAGCAGCAAGGCTCGGTGCTGGTCGAGCAACTCGCACCGCACTTTGGGGTTAGTCAAGTTACGATTCGCAAAGACCTCAGCGAACTCGAGGAACGCGGTCTGTTACAGCGCACACATGGTGGTGCAATCTATGCCCATAAAAGCCTGTATAACCCATCTTTTGGCGAAAAAATAAACTTTCAAAAAGCCCAAAAAAAAGCCATTGCCTTGGCTGCACTCTCGTATATTTCCGAAGGGGACTCGGTGATTTTGGGTGCGGGGAGTACGGTGCTGGCATTGGCTCGCGCCCTGAAAAACCATTTTCGGCGCTTGCTTGTGATTACTAATTCTATTCCTGTTGCCATTGAACTCGCCGAGACCACATGGACAGTGATCCTGACGGGAGGAGAGGTGCGCCAACACAGCATGGCACTGATTGGAGCGGATGCCGTGCGCTCACTTGCACCCTATCATGCCGATAAAGTGTTTTTCGGGGCAACAGGGGTTTCGCTGCGGGCTGGGTACACCACACCCAACGCAGAGATGTCAAATATCACCAGGGTGATGCTCGAGTCTGCCGCAACTGCCTTTGCCTTGGTGGACTCAAGCAAGCTGGGGCAGACCACGCTAGTACAGTTTGCAACACTGGCTGATGCCAAAACCTTGATTACCGATGCAGCAGTGTCGCAAGAGTTTTTAAGTGCGATTCAAGAGCAGGGTCATCACATCGTGGTGGCACAGGCGCTTGAGCCAATCAGTTAAACCCGCTCAGGTTACTTTGCTGCGCTGGGCAAATTCTGGTTTTTGCCAAATTCCAGACTGCATAATCTGGTTTAATTGTTGAGTGGCTTGCACCACATCTGTAAAACTATTGTAAAGTGGTGCAAAACCAAAACGCATAATATCTGGGGCGCGGAAATCACCAACCACACCGGCTGCTATCAGCGCTTGCATAATTGCAAAGCCTTCTGGGTGGGTATAACTTACCTGCGAACCGCGTTTTTGATGCTCGAGTGGTGTAACCAGCCTAAAACCATAGTGCTTGAGTGGCTGCATGGCTTCAATAAATAAATCGGTCAGGGCAAGGCTTTTAACCCTAGCTAAATCAATCTGGAACTCTTGCCATAACTCGAGTGCAGCACTGAGAGCTGTCAGTGCCAAAACAGGTGGTGTGCCCGTGGTCATGCGCAAAATGCCTTGGGCAGGGCTGTAATCGGGGCTGAAGGCAAAAGGTGCGCTGTGCCCCATCCACCCCGACAAAGCAGGGAGCGCTTGTTGCTGGTGGCGTTCTGCCACAAACAAAAAAGCAGGTGCGCCAGGTCCGCCGTTTAGGTACTTGTAACCGCAGCCAATGGCAAAATCGGCGTTGCAACCATTGAGTTCTACTGGAAAAGCCCCTGCGCTGTGTGCCAAATCCCAAACGGTCAGTGCCCCAACCGATTGTGCCAAGGCGGTGAGCGAGCGCATCTCGAGCCGTTCGCCGGTGCGGTAGTCCACTTCGGTCAAAAGCAGCACGGCTACGTCTGGCGTGAGTGCTGCCTCGAGTTTATTGCGTTTTACAAAACGCAATTCGTAGCCTCCGAGCATCTCACCAATGCCTTGGGCGATGTATAAATCGGTGGGGAAATTGTCTATATCCGAGACAATCACGCGTCGCTCGGGGCGTAGCTTTAGGGCAGCGAGCAGCACCTTAAAAACATTGATACTGGTGCTGTCGCAGGCAATGACCTCGGATGGCTGTGCGCCAATCAAAGCCGCAAGTTGCGCCCCCACCTTTTGCGGCAGGTCTATCCAGTGATTTTTGTTCCAACTCGAGATTAAATCCTGTCCCCATTGACGCTGTACTGCATCTGCAATCCGTTCAGGGACGTGTTTGGGCAGCGCTCCCAAACTGTTGCCATCAAGGTAGATTTTCCCTTCGGGCACCACAAAACGCTCCCTTGCCAAACGCAGGGGGTCGGAACGGTCTAGTTGGGCAGCTTTTTGATAAAGGCTCATCGGCGTTTTAGAATATCTGGTTTTGGTGGCGGTGCGTTAAACATTTGACTTGCCGATTGACGTGTCCAAATCATTGTGGCAATGTATGCTGGCACAAAGAGCATCAGCTGCCCCCAGACCGTGCCGAAAAATTCAATCCTAAACACGCCAATAAGGAGTAACTGCAGTGCCAAAGTGCCAACAAAGACCAGCAGTACCTTGGGGAGTGTGCGCCCTAAAACACCAAAGTATTTTTTCCAACTAAAGCCTTGTTTCCTTGAGTCCTCAAGCGCTTTTTCGTATTCGCGCCGCGCTCTTTTGATTTCACGTCTGGTTTTGCCCATACCCGAATTATAGCAAACTCAAAACAGGGTATTGTGGTACAGATGATAAAACTTCTTCCTGAACTCGAGGCGATTCAGACTTTTGAAACCTACCCAAGTGCCCCAGAAATCGAGGGGGTTTGGGTGCACTCACTGCGGAAAAACCGCTCCGAAAACGGTTGGTTTATGGAGTATCTGCGCCTTGGCGATGCTGCTGTGCAGAACACCCCAAGTTCGCTCACAGTGCGTCAAATCAGTGTTTCTTATGCCGATCCAGAGCGTATCAATGCTTTTCATATCCACACCAAGCTCGAGCAGAACGAAATCTGGACGGTGATTGCGGGGCAAATGGTAGTCTGGTTGGTGGATTGCCGCGCTGGCTCGAGAACAGCTGGTGTAAAGCGTAAATTGGTTTTAAGTGGCGAGCAGCCAATGCAGGTTTATATTCCTGCGGGGGTAGCACACGGTTATCAGGCAGGGCGCAGTGGTGCAACGCTTTTATACTGTATGGATCAGCAGTTTAATCTCTCTGACCCCAACGAAGGGCGGCTGCCGTGGAATCAATTTGGCGCAGAGCTATGGGAGCAAAACAAAGGCTAAAAATGCAGCTTTTAATCATCGTCGCCAGCCAACTCGAGGCAGACTCTTTACCAACCCTACCCAACTCGAGCATTGTGGTTTCGGGTGTAGGTGCGGTCAGCGCGGCACTGGCAACCCAAGCTGTGCTGCTCGAGTCGCGCCCCGAGTTGGTGCTGTCGGTGGGGATTGCGGGAGCATATCCCAATGCCGGCTTGGACTTAGCCGATGTGCTTGTCTCGAGCAGTGTGGTCTATGCAGGGCTTGGCGTGCAGCAGGGGTTGCGCGTCGAAGCGCTCAACCTTGCAGGAGCCGAGCAGGTGCTACCCGTGTGGGATAAGGCTGTAGCTTTTGCCCAAAACAACAATCTCGAGCACGGTGTGATTGCCACGCTCGAGACCGTAACCACCGACTTAGCAAAAGCCGCAGCCATCGAAGCGCAATTTGGTGCTCGAGCCGAGGCGATGGAAGGGGCAGGTGTCGCCCAAGCTGCGCTGCGCTTTGGGGTGCCTATGCTGGAAATTCGGGCAATCAGCAATATGGTTGGCGACAGAAAAAACTGGCAGCTCCAAAAAGCACTCGCGGCGCTTGGGGGTAGTTTAGCTCGGGTTTGCTATGATTGGTAGCAATGAAGGTGCTCTTTGTCTGTCACGGCAACATTTGCCGCAGCCCGATGGCGGAAGGTATGTTGCGCCAGGCTTGTGCTAAGCGTGGTCTTGGGTGGCAAATAGACTCGGCGGGCTTGTCAGCTGAACATAGCGGCGAAGACATGCACCCCAACACCAAAAAAATCCTTTCGTTGCACGGTGCGTACTTTAAGCACAGCGCTCGCCAAATTCTGCCCAGCGATAGCGAATTTGATTTGATTTTGGCAGCCACTCGGTACCAAGCTCGACTGCTGCAAAAACGCTTCCCCAACAGCAATATCCAAACTATGCTCCCCGATGCTGATGTCCCCGACCCGTGGTATGGCACCTACGCCGACTACGAAGCCGTATACGCGATGCTCGAGCCAATGATCGAGCAATTGGTGCTAGAATCCGCGGATGGTAGCAAAGCGTGAAATGATCATCACGACGGGGTTGCTCGCTATCGTTGGTGGCTCGGCATTTTTGACCTTGCGCCCTGCGGAAATCCCTGCCGCCCAAAACGCACTCGAGCGCCGACCAATTCGTGTCTCTGTGGCTGGCGAAGTGGCAAAACCAGGCGTGTATACATTGCCGTGGGGTGCTCGAGCCGAGGCTGCAATCAAGGCGGCGGGTGGCACCACACAAAATGCCGAACTGAGCTTGTTCAATCCCGCCGAAATTCTGGGTGATGGCGAACAAGTGCGCGTGCCCTCTAAACTCGCATCAAGCACTACAAACAGTCCATCTGCGGCGCTGCCCGGTGGCGAACGCATTAACCTCAATACCGCGACCCAAGCCCAACTCGAGACCTTGCCAGGGGTAGGTCCGAAAATGGCGGCGCGAATCATCGCAGCGCGTCCCCTGAAAAGCATCAAAGACCTGGATGCGGTCAGTGGTATTGGACCAAGCATGCTCAGAAAACTCGAGCCGCTGGTGAGGTTTTAGGTGTTTGCTGTTCAAGATTTAGGTGTGATGCGCTATCAACAAGCCTATCAGTACCAACTCGAGACGCATGCGCAGGTGGTGGCAGGAGGCACGCCGCAACTCTTGTTGCTCGAGCACCCGCGTGTGATTACCCATGGGCGTAAAGACGATGAGCACACCAATTTAGTCACACCGCTCGAGGTCTTGGCGCAGTTGGGCATAGATGTGGTGCAGACCGAGCGTGGCGGTACAGCCACTTATCATGGG
>JBKBVO010000041.1:0-15370 GCA_046289535.1 Deinococcales bacterium
ATCGCAGCAGCGAATTGCGCCTGATGGATGTGATTGTTGCCCCAGAGTACCAGCAGCGCGGTATCGCAGGGCACTGCTTTCAGGAACTGATTGTAGAATCTCGAGCCAGCCAAAAACCCATTACCCTGCACGTAGAAGTCAATAACCATGCCCGCAGTTGGTACAAGCGCCTTGGGTTTGTCGAATTGCCCGACGAGGCTTCTGGGGTGTACGTTAAAATGCGGCGTGAACCTTGAACCAAGGGAGCCTACTAAGCTGACAACCAGAGCAGCGCCAGTCAGTACAGAAACCACCTTCGGGGGGTTTTTAGCTTTTGAGCAGCACAGCCTCACTAACTAAAAACCGCTTCGAGTTGCACTCCAGCGCTATCTTGTGCCACGGGTACACAAAAAATCTCGAGGTTGCCCAACGTTTCGTGATGCAGCAAGTATGTACCTTGTTGGGCTGGTACTGGAGAGCGAAAAAGCAAACTAAAGGCTTCTCTGGGTGCATTGGGGCGGGTTGGAATGGCTTTGACGGTTAGCAATGTAAACACATAAGGCGTGTCTATAACAGTAAACTTTTGTTCGAGTAGTGCCCTAAATTGCTCGAGTCTTAAAGTGGCGAGGTCGGCTGGTTTCACGCTGGCATTGTACCTTGAGTTGCTGCCGTTCGGTATTCGGAAAATGCTCTAGCGGTAGAGATTTTGGTATACCACGCGCTATACTCCCGCCAGATGAGACGGGTTCGTATTGGGGTTATTGGCAGTGGTACAGTCGGCAGTAGTGTTTTAGGCTTACTCGAGACACGCAAAGAGCTTTTTTTGTCACAGGGCTATAAAACTAAAATCCTGCCTGTTTTGGTCAAAAATCCCGACAAACCGCGTACTGGCGTGCCACAGGGCATCCAATTTAGCAACAACAAAGATATTCTCGAGGATGCCGATATTATCTTTGAAACCATGGGCGGCACTGGTGCCGCGCTTGAGTTGGTACTGCCACACCTGCAAGATGGCAAAATTTTAATTACTGCCAACAAAGCCATGCTTGCCGAATGCTGGGGCGCCTTAAAGCCGTTTATGATGGCTGGGCAAATCTATTGCGAAGCCAGTGTGATGGCAGGTACGCCTGTGTTGGGTCCGCTGACGGGCACCTTGCGCTCGAGCACTATGCTCGAACTGCACGCGATTTTGTCTGGAACCTGCAATTATATTTTAACGCGCATGGAACACGGTGCAAGCTACAAAGCCGCACTGCTCGAGGCGCAAGCAAAAGGCTATGCCGAAGACCCACCTACGCTGGATGTTTCGGGTACGGATGCCGCACACAAGCTCTGTGTGCTAGCACGAATCACTATCGACCCCGATTTTGCTTGGGAGAAAGTACAAATTCGTGGTATTGAGGGTGTGGATGCAGGTCGTATTCTCGAGGCAGTCCGCACAGGACAGCGTGTGAAGTTGGTGGGCAGCATCGTGCCGCACAATGGCGCATGGCAAGCCACAGTGCGCCCTGTACTTTTAGATGGCGAACACCCCTTGGCACAAAGTGCCGCAAGCCGTAATGCAATAGTTTTTCATGGTGACGCAAGCGGTATTGTGATTTCGCAGGGTGGTGGTGCAGGGGGGCTGGTCACTGCAAGTGCAATGGTCGGCGATCTCATAGACCACTTCGCTGGGGTAACAGGACATCAGCCTAGCCCCAAGGCTATATCTGTGCCCAATCATGTGCCCGAATCATTTGTGGAACTTTAGGGCAACCGCTTGCATCCAAACCTTAGAATGGTTGGAATCTTGACCATGCGTTTTACGCCGCAAAAAAGCCTATCTGCCCTCGAGGACGCAGAATTAGTGGCTTTGTCGCGGCGCGGTGAGGAAGAAGCCTTTGACGAATTGGTGCGTCGTCATAGCCCAAGGCTGCATGCGGTGGCTTCCCGAATCGTGGGACGCGAAGAGGCTTACGATGTGATTCAGGATGCGTTTTTGGCAGCGTACCGCGCCATTGCTACCTTTCGTCAAGAAGCCCAATTTAGCACTTGGTTGCACCGTATTGCCTTAAATTGCTGTTACGCCCGTTTGCGTAAACACCCCGAAAGCACCGCCGACCTCGAGCCACCTGAAATCAGCGATACCAGAAGCGCCTCTCCTGTCCTTGTCAGCGAGCGCCAAGACCTGCGTGCTGCTCTCGAGAAAGCGCTTGGGCAACTCAAGCCAGAATTTAGGGAAACCTTTGTGCTTGTCGAATTTGGCAATTTGGATTACGCTGCAACAGCCAGCGTTTTGGGTATAGAAGTTGGCACCGTCAAAAGCCGTATGAACCGCGCGAGGGCGGCTTTACGCCAGATCTTAGAAAAATGGGGGTATGCTCCATGAAACATCATCAAACCGATAAAAATTGGGATGACTTCCTGAGCAGTGCGGCACAACTCTCCGAAACCGATCGTGCCAGCACAGCGTCCGTGCTTGGCATGCTCAAGCTCGAGCGTGAACGCGCCCAAGACCCCGCTTGGGCAAGCTATCTGTCGAGCGCCGCACAACTGCGCCCTGTGGATATGGACGTGGTTGCACCAACCCTACAAGCACTAGAACTCGAGCGCAAAAAGCGCAAAGTTTTGCGCTTAACCCTCACTCGAGCGGTGGCGGGTTTTGCGGCTGCGGCTGTGGCGACCGTGGCGTTTGTGACTTTTTTTCCTGCTGCAAGCGCCGACCCAAGCGAAGCATATAACCTCTATCAGGAGGCGAATGTCGGGTGGTGAAGCTTTTGCAAATTGCAGGTCGCGATTTTAGGCTAGCTGCTGTCTGCTATTGGCTACTACCAATGCTGCTTTGCAGCATTTTAGGGTTTGCGCAAAATATTCCCGAACCTCCACCAAACCCGATTAATTTTTTGCTGCAGAGTTTGCGGCGCGAAGCGCAAACCAACTTGCGCGGCGAAGTGCGCGAGCTGCAAGTCTTTCCACCGCGTCAAGTCCCAGAGCAGATTCGCCCGGAAATGCCCGCTCCACCGCCACTTTTGCCTGCACAACTGCGTAAAAATTATCTGGTTACTGCCGAATTGGGCGAGTCTATCGCTGGTCGCCAAACATGGCGCATTCAGTTGCAGCCCAAAAACAACAATGCTGCCAGTTACACGATTTGGATAGATCAAAAATGGCTTTTGCGGCTGGGTACCCAAGAGCGCGATCCAAACGGCGAAGTGGTTTATAGTGCACGGTTTATACGCCTCAATACGCCCAATCTGCGTCAGCAACCAAGGCAACTGAACCTACTCGAGCCAAGCCCTAAACTGCAACGCTTCGTCGAAACCCAAACGGGGTTATTGTTGCCCGAAGGTTTTTTGGTTTTTGAAATCCGTCCGCGCACCGTCGGCAAAAATAACCTCGCGGCACTCGAGGTACGTGCTAGCAATGGTATGGGGGTGTTGGTGTTGGTGTTTACCTCAATTGGAACTGCCAATACCCCGCGTATTGTCTCGAGGAAAGTTGGACGGGCTTTTGTATGGGTGATTGGTAATTTGCGCCGCGCCGAACTTGAGCGCAGTGCTGCCAGTATTGTTGGGAACTTAAACTTGGATGCTTTACTCTCGAGCTTTGGAGCGCTGCGGTAAGGGTTTAGGCACCTACTGCAGTAAGGGTTTAGGCACCTAAGTGTGCTCTAACTTGTCTTCCAACACCACACTCAAGGTCAAGAACCTGAAAGCACGCCTCGAGCATGGCACTTGAGCGCGAAATAGACCATAAGTCCTTGTCTTGTACCGTAAGGTCAGGCAGTACCTCGGCAGGATTGAATTTCCAGACCGTTTCTTGCAATGCAGGGAAAACCGTAATACTGCGCTGCTCGAGCAATCCGTATTCGCCGTATAAAATCGGCGCATTGCTGCCAAGGATGGTGTGTTTGGGGCGCACATTCTGGATAAATTCTTTGGTCGTGGCATCGCGCACCAGTTTTTCGATGCCCGCCCCGCCAGGCAGCACTAGAATATCGGGCACAGGTGCTCCAGAAATCGCATAGCTTGGAGTCATCACTAAGCCACTTGCGCCCAATACGCTGGCTCGTGTGCGGTGCAAGCTATAGACCTCGAGCGACTGTTCTAAAAAGCGGTTGGCGGTCTTAAAAGCAGTCATGGCAGCAGAAACTTCAAAATCCAATACATCGTGGTAAACCAAGACGGCGATATTCACGCGCAGATTCTACACCTAAGTGTATAAATCCATGAGTCTCGCCATTAAAATGTGACGAAATTTTTATATATCGCTTAAAAAATGTTATACTTTACCCATGTCACTTTACTTTGAACCCAGCCTTGAGCAGCAGGATATGGTTTCTGCGCTGCGTGATTTTCTGCGTCAGGAAGTTGCCCCAACTGCGGCAGCTCGAGATAAAAGCCACGAGTTTCCCTTCGAGCTTGTACAGAAGCTGGCAAATATGGGGATTATGGGCGCACAAACTCCAGAGCAATACGGCGGCAGCGCCCTGCCGACCAGCACTTTTGCGCTGCTGCTCGAGGAGATTGCTGCCATAGACGGCAGTTTGGCGCTGACTGTCGCCTCGCATAATTCGCTTTGTACGGGGCATATTTTGCTGGCGGGTAACGAGGAGCAAAAAGCTGCCTACTTGCCAGAACTTGCTACAGCCAAACGCCTTGGTGCATGGGGTTTAACCGAACCCAGTAGCGGTTCAGACTCGGGAGCAATGCAAACAACAGCAAAAGAGGTTGATGGCGGTTTTGTATTAAATGGCACCAAAATCTTTATTACCCAAGGCAGTGTGGGTGGTACCTATGTGATCAATGCCCGCACCGACCCAGCACGGCACAGCAAAACCGATGGTTTGAGCGCTTTTGTACTGCCTAAAGAAACAATCGGGCTGGTGATTGGGCACAAAGAAGAAAAATTAGGTTTAAATGCTTCCGACACAGCAATGCTGCACTTTGAGGACATGTTTGTGCCGCATAGTGCCTTGCTTGGCGTGCGTGGACAAGGTTTTAAGAGTGTGATGCGCGTTTTAGACGGAGGCAGAATTGGCATTGCTGCCATCAGTGTTGGGCTGGCTCGAGCTGCGCTCGAGGATAGCAGCCGCTATGCGCTTTCACGCCAGCAGTTTGGTAAGCCTATCGCCGAGTTTCAGGGTATTGGTTTCAAGCTGGCGCAGATGAGTACCGAACTCGAGGCAGCACGGCTTTTAACGCATAAAGCTGCGGCTTTGCGCGATGCGGGCAAACCCTATACGCTCGAGGCAGCACAAGCCAAGTTTTTTGCTTCCGAAGTGGCGACGCGCATTTGTGATGAGGCAATCCAGATTCATGGTGGCTATGGCTACAGCAAAGAATACCCGCTCGAGCGTTATTGGCGCGATGTGCGCTTGATGCGAATAGGCGAAGGCTCGAGCGAGATACAGCAAATGATTATTGCGCGTGAGTGGCTAAAGCGCTTCTAAAACCATGCGTGCGAGCAAATTGCCACCAACAGACCCAGCAAAAACCCAACAAAAACCTCAAAATAGGTGTGTCCCAGTAACTCTTTGAGCGGCTTGGGAGC
This sequence comes from Deinococcales bacterium, assembly GCA_046289535.1. GTDB lineage: Bacteria > Deinococcota > Deinococci > Deinococcales > JAAFIG01 > JAAFIG01. The sequence goes on from JBKBVO010000041.1 coordinate 5,512, forward strand.
GAAACCCTCGCGTAGTACAGCATCGAGCTCCTGCACAAGATCGTTTAAGAGTTCGGCTTGCATCCCACTGGCGCGGCGGATACCAGTCGCATCGTACATGACAATGCTGCCAAAAATTGTGGCGATGGCAAAGTAGCCGCTATCCCAGCCAAACTCCAAGCCGCACATCACAGCAAGTGCCGCCACAGAAGAGGTGTGCGAGCTGGGCATCCCACCTGTCTCGAGTATGCGTGCAGGCAACCATTTGCGTTCACTCACTAGAATCAATAGCACTTTTAAAACCTGTGCCAAAAACGAGGCAAACAGCGCCGACCATAGCACCTGATTACTCAAAAGCGCTTGCATGGCTCCAGTCTAACAAGTTTTTAGTTGCGCCGCTCCCAAACTCCGCGCTTAATCGCTTGTTCTTCAAGCTGGCGCATCACTTCGCCGCCATCGCGCCAATGCAGTGCATAAATATCGGCAACACTGCGCTTGAGGATTTTACCTGCTGCCTCGAGCAAGCGCTGCTCGAGTTGTTCACCGCGCAGATTGAAAAGCTTGCCTGCGATACTGAGTAAACGCTCGACTTTTTGCTGACTAAACAGGTCTTCATCGCTAACGCTCGCGTGATCGTACTCCTCGAGTCCATCTTCGATGTCGGGAAACGAATCGGCGCGTTTGAAAACAGTTAGAGCAGCAGGAGGTGCTTCTTCAAAGCGTGGTTTGCGCGCATTGGTTGGGGAACTCAACTGCGAAGCGGGCTTCATCGGCAGGCTCGAGAGCTTGGGGCGTGGCAGGTCTTCGGGTTCAGGTTCGACTCGCACTGGCGCACGCACCGGCTCTGAGTGTACCGACTCTCGGGTCTGTGGAATTTGGGGCTTGTCCACCACCCGCGCCTCGAGCAACCCGTTTAATTCATCGAACTCTGGCGCAAATTGGGTGCCGTAGCCAAGCATCCCCAATGCCCGTCCAATTGCGCCGGTTTCGGCTTTCTCGAGGTAATCCGGAAAATGGGTTTTGTCTTCGCGCTTCGTGGCACTGGCGGTTTTTTGTGGGGTGTTGGCTTCGTCGAACACCGTCACTGTAGCCTGAACAATCGCATAGGTATCCTCGAGTTTCAGGATTTGGCTTTGGATGGTGTAACGCGGTGCTTCTTCATTGAGCCAAACCAAGCGAGCAGCCACAGGGAGGTAGTCTTTTCCTTTCAGGTTCATCAGGTGTTGGCGCGGGTCAAAGGACATGACTGTATTATATTCTGTCTTGGGCAGAATTGCCACTGACAAGATGGCGTCGGGTGCGCAGAAACAACCTTGGCGCAGTTTATTTAATGCTATTTGGGTTCTGTACCGTACCAATGCTATTTGGGTTCTGTACCGTACCAATGCTATTTGGGTTCTGTACCAAGTTCAAGCGATGCCGCTAAACCATCGAGATACTCTAAAATACCCACTGCCACACCATAAGCAATGCGCTCGAGATAATTGCTGTTCTTGAGTTGCTCGGCTTCAACAGGGTGGGTCACAAAACCCATCTCGAGTAAAATAGCGGGGCATTGGGCATTTTTAATCACATAAAAATCGGCGACCTGCACGCCGCGACTGCTCGCGCCCGTTGCGCCAAGCATGTTGGCTAAAACTCGTGCGGCAAGGTCTTTGGAGGCACTTTGGCGGTCGGGTGTAGACAGCAGCGAGGCGAGTGCGCTGGCAGCGGTTAGAGTCTGACTTGGGTTTTGCGTCTCTTCGGATATGGGTTGCCACGTACCAAAACCATTTTGTTCGGGTGTGATTGGGGTTTCGGTGGTGCTTGGGGCGAGTGCATAATTGGTGATGGGTATCGGTGGCTCTTCTGGAGCAGGAGTCTCGAGTATGTCAATGGGTTCTGAGGCTGCTGCTTTGGGTTCTGGGCTTGCTGCGACCATCCATGGGCTACGCTTTACCCAGTCAAAATAAAAAACCTCCATGCCATAGGTGCTGTTCCAAGAACGCCGCTCAATGGCGTTGGCATGAACCGAAATAAAAGCGGTTTTACCCTTGGTGCGCTCTACTCTTGCCTCGAGGTCAGAGCGTTTGTTGCTAGAGAAAGTGCTTGAACTGGTGCGTGTCAGTTCAACGCTTACACCAGCTTGCTCGAGCCATTTTTTGATGCGAAAAGAGACTTGCAAATTGAGTTCGGCTTCGCGCAATCCGTTGCCTAATGCGCCGAGGTCGTCACCTCCGTGCCCTGGGTCGAGCACAATGCTGGCTTGTGGCACCTTGGTTTTGGGCGCAGCCACATTGGGCAATGGGGAAATATCGGCAAATGCGCCACTAAAATCCAACACCAAACGAAAACCGGATTTGCCCGGCATGGCGGCTAAACGCCCTACCCGTACTCCGCGCCGACTCGAGACACCCTGAGGCGTGGCAATACTTACCACCACATTGCCTGAACCATTCTCGAGCGTATAACCCGAAACTTCGGGTTTGCCAAGACGCACACTTTTTGCCACCACACTGTTGCCAAAAATGGTCAGGCGCAGTGCTGCACCAAGCGGCTCGAGCCGATAATCGCTGTTGCTTGGCAGGTCAAAAACCAAGCGCGTATAGCCCGCATAACTACCCACCCGAGGTGGCTCGAGACTGGCAGCCCACACTGTTGGTGAGGCAAAAAAACACAACACGCACAAAAAAAAGCGAGCCATAGCTCAGCCTAGCGTTTTTTGGCAAAAATGAGATGAGTGGATGAGTGGATTTTAGGGCTTGACAGTTTTAGGTTGGTTTGATACCCTTCGCACTCGGTATTGCCGCTCTAGCTCAACTGGCAGAGCATCCGATTTGTAATCGGAAGGTTGTCGGTTCGATTCCGATGGGCGGCTCCAAACTCGGGGACCTTAACCCCCTCGAGTCAAAGTGGTGTGCGGGTAGGTGGCCGAGTGGTTAAAGGCGACAGACTGTAAATCTGTTCTCTCGCGAGTACGGTGGTTCGAATCCACCCCTGCCCACCACAGAGGACTCCCAACGTTATGTTGGGAGTCCTGTTTTTTAGACAATTAAAATCACTTGCCTTCAAGCAACCGTTCAAACATCTCGAGCAACTGGCTAGGACGGTAAGGCTTGGTTAAAAAATTCAGATTGCGTCTGCTTTTGCGTCTATCTTTTAAGCCATTTGGGGTGGTGATTAGAATACAATTGACCCCTTTGGTCTTCGGCGAGTTATACAGCCTCGAGGCAACCTCAAAACCGTCCATATCGGGCAGCATCACATCTATCACCACTGCTAAAGGGCACACATCCAAGCACCAAGCCAGACTGATTCCACCCACACCACTACTGGCATATTCGACTTGATACCCGCGTTGGGTCATCAGTGCGCCGAGGCTTTCGCGCACACTCGAGTCGTCATCAATGAAAACCACTGTAGGTGCTCGAGTTGGAGTGGCGGTTGGCAAATGGGAACTGAGTTGCATTCGAGCCAGACTACCGTATGCTTGGCTAGGATGATGTGAAAATTTCACACCAAGAATCTATGGGAATTTCACACCAAGAATCTATGGGAATTTCACACCAAGAATCTATGGGAGATAGCGCAAGGGGTTTACCGGCGAACCGTTCACTCGAATCTCGAAATGCAAATGCGGACCAGTACAAATGCCGCTACAGCCTTCCCAGCCAATCAGTTGCCCGCGTTGCACATACTGTCCGGCATACACGGCTGTGCGGCTCATGTGTCCATAGATATTTTGCACGCCAGCTCCAGTGTTAATCCAGATATTCAAGCCAAAGTAGCCATAACCAGACTCTTGTACATACCCGCCTTTGGCAGCATAAATCGGTGTGCCATAGGGTGCAGCAATATCTAAACCAGTGTGAAAATTACTGCCACCAATCCAAAAGGCGCGCCGTCCAAAACCAGAAGTGATTGAGCCGCGCATGGGCCAGATATAACCGCCCCCATAACTTGGGAAACTGTACGTTGCCGTCGCTCGGCGTACCCTCGAAGCCACGCTGCGGCGCTGGCTAGCCCGTAAACGCTCGCGGGCTTTGGCTGCCTGCGCAGCTTGCGCTGCACGATTTTTGGCTTGGAGTGCCAGGGTGGCTCGAGCCGCCGCGATACGCTTTTTGGCAAGCTCAAAACGCGCCTGGGTGCGGATGGCTTCCTCAGCTTCGCGGCGCTCAAGCAGTTGTTCCATGCGCGAGTCTGCATCTATATTGGGCAAGACCAGATAATCGCCTGCACGAAATTGCATTGCGCCAGCTCTGGCATTAGCGCGAATCAAATCATCGAGTGCAACGCCATAATTTGCCGCTACATCAAGTAAATCTTGGTTCTTTTTAAGGATGATGTAAACTCCCGCGGTGTCTCCTGGAATAAGCAGGCGGTCTCCTAAGTAAATCTGATCGAGGCTACGCAGTGCAGGGTTGGCATTGACTAAATCCACCAAATCGAAGTTAAAGCGGTCTTGAATGCCCGACAAGGTATCGCCGCGTTTTACGGTATACCAAAATGCTCCAGGCGGCAGGCGTGCAGGGCGTTCTGGCTCGAGTGCACTTTTCTCGAGCGGAATTTTAAGGGTCTCGCCTGGGCGAACGCTATTTTTGGTGATACCTGTGGCGAGTTTAATCGCTCTGGTTGTGACCCCAAAACGATTGGCAAGGCTGCCAATGCTATCCCCACGCCGCACCCGGTAGTAAACAATCGCATCCGAGGCAGCAGGGCGTTTGGGCTCTAAGCGTACAGTCGTAGCGGGTGGTTTAAGCGCGATAATTTCAAGCAAGGGGCGCACATTCGCACTGGCTTCACCCAACCATCCCAGCAGCCCGACCAGCAAAAAGCAAAGTCTTTTCACAGCGTTGTCAAGTTTACATCTGTTGCAGCCTAAAAAAAAGTAGCTTGTGAACATAACGCACAAGCTACTTGAAATTTTTGACCCGATTATCCAATGTATTTTTCCCAAGCGGCATCCATCTTGGGGGTTTGCCCATATGCGGTGCTGAACACAAATTTGGGCGCAAAGGGTTCGCGCAAGAGTTTCATCTTGGCTTCAAGCGGCGTGCGGTCACGCTTTTTAGAGTTGCATTCGCGGCAGGCAGTAACAATATTCTCCCAAGCGTTGCGACCGCCTCTGGAGCGTGGTTTGACATGGTCGAGCGTTAAATCACCACCCACTTTGCCACAGTATTGGCAAGTATGGTTGTCACGCCGAAAGACATTACGGCGGTTAAAGGCAATATGAAAACGCGGTGGGCGTTTTACATACTTGACCAAACGAATCACATTCGGCACCGGAAGTTGCGTGCTTGGCGAATGCAAAAACGCACCTGCTTTATCTTCGATGCGAATGGCAATATCCGACATCAAAAGTGTGATTGCGCGTTTGATCGAGCAGACGTGCAAAGGCTCATAAGAGGCATTCAGGACAAGCACCGTCGGCGCATTGAGATTGATGCCCCTTGTGCGTGACGGCGCTGTGTCCGCATCTGACTCAAGCGCAAGGATGTCTTGTTCTTGTTCTTCGAAGAGTTCCTCGAAGGTGTGCTGACGCTTGAGCTTAGGCATGAGCAGAACCCCTACAAAGCAGATTCTCGAGCGGCTGTCACTCGGGTAAAAACAGTATAGCCACTATTGTGTCAGCTGTCTGTAGGCTGATTGAGTTACGGATACCGCCCAAATCGCCTAGAGCCGCAAGTTGTGATGATCCGCCATCAGACAGCGGTCTTGCACCACCTCGATGCCAGCCTCGAGTAATTTCTGAGCAAATTCTTGGTTGCGTATTCCAAGCTGGAACCAGACCAATTTGGGGCGTGGTTGCATCGCCAAAATGTCTTCTAAGTGTGAGTCTAAATGTTCGCTACGGCGAAACATGTCTACAATATCTATTGCAATCCCCAATTCGGATAAAGTGCCACGCACAGGCTGTCCAAACATGGTTTGCCCAAGCAACCTGACATTGACAGGAAAAATGCGATACCCGCTCTCGAGCATATACTGCGGCACATAGTGTGCTGGTTTTTCTGGGGAAGCGCTCACCCCAAGCACCGCAATTGTTTTGGCATTTTCTAGGACTTCGCGCACTTGGGCTAATCCAATACGTTCACGCACCAAGACCCCCCTTGGTTTTTTTCTTGCCCTTAGTAACAATAAAAACCCCAAGCGCCAAAATAATCAGGGGGACAAGCCCCCAAATCGGGCTGGTATCGTCGCCAGCTTTGCCTTCGGTGACACTAAAGCGCAGGGGCTTGTTGTAACTCGAGCCACCGGGGATTTGTTTGGCATCTTGCGGCTCGAGCACTGTGAAGTCCAGCGCCGAAGACCAAACACGCTGCGCCTGAAACAGGCGTACCGTCAGAATATGGGCATTGGGCAACTCGAGCACCAGCGAAGCAACATATTCTTCGCCTTCGCGCCGCATGGCGTATTCGCCAAGCACACGTCCACCTCTGGTGATGTTCAGGGTCACGGTTTGCAAATCTGGGATGCCAGGTCTGATACGAAACTCGAGTTTTTGTCCTTGTACTGCCGTTAAGCCGCGCTCTAAGTCGGCGGCGGGGGTCACGGTTAGGTTGGCTTCTTGTGCAAAGACGCTGCTGCACAACAATAACAGCAAGGTAAGCAAAAACTTCATACAATCATTCACTCTCTTCAACAGCATTTGGGGCATCTTCGCTGTTGTTTTCAGCTTTAGGTGCGAGTTGCCCAACTTCAAGCACCCGATGTACAAAGAGTTTAGACAAAAGCTGATAATTCGGATGTCCCGCAAGGCTCGAGATTTTTTGTGTTGGTGTATCAAGGTCGCCGAAATCGATCTCGAGCGCCGCGGGTGGGGCTTGCTGTGCACTTGATTCGAGGTCAAAGGTCTCGAGTGGTGCAGTTGCTGCAGGTGCCAGACTTTCAAATATCGATTCACCAAAAGCTTCGGGTGGCAAATCATCAAAATACGGCTCGGGTGAATGGTCTTGCACTTTAGGGGTAGCAGGCTTGAGCGTGTTGGCTGGCGCTAGTATTTCGCTAATAACTTCAGGCTCGGGAATTGGCAGGTGTTCTGGTTCGAGTGCCGCGATAAGCTCGGCTGGAGAGAATAGTCCGGCTTTAGGGTGTGGGTTGCTCGGGGCTTGAAAGGCAATTTGGCTTTCTAATGGGGCTTGGTTGGTTTCTGGCTCGGGTATCGCTTCTGACTTGGGGATGTTTTTGGATACCGCTGGAACGAGTTTGGCAGCGGGTTCAGCAACTCGGGATGCGGGGGCTAGGTTAGTTGTATTTCTCGAGTTTTTTTTTGTGCCATCGGGCATGATTAGTTCTACGCTAATGCCTTGCCCAATAACTTGCTGCACAAGGGCGCTGACCAGCTCGAGTTTGTTTGCAACTTGATCGGCGTGCCATTTGCTTTTGACGCTGGAATACTCAATGACCAAAGTATCTGCACTCAAATGAGCTTTGGCTTCTTTCAAAATAGCGCGCAGGCGCAAATCGGCTTTGAGAATCACATCCGCCCAGCCCTTGCCACTCGGCGGTGGAGTTTGTGCAGAAGGGCGCACAACAGGAGCAGCAGCCTCCTCGGATTCGGGTACCGCAGCAGGGCGGCGCGTGGTGCGTGCCATTGGATCAAAATCGGGGATTGGTGCAATTGGTTGCTGTCCCGAAGCGCGTAAACCCTCGGCGACAACTTTTTGAAACGCTTCGCGCACTTTTTTTTCTAAGTTGGCTACCCGCGACTCGAGCGCAGGCGAAACACCAGTACCCTCGCTAGGGGAAACCAGCGCTTTGGTAAACACCATCTCGAGTGCGATTAAATCACTTGCCCTCGCAAAGCGTGAATCTTCCTCGTCGAGCACCTTGATTAAGTGCAACAAATGGGCTTCGCCATAGGCGTGCTCACTGCGTTTACCCAAGCCAAGTTGGTTGTGTAATTGGTCACGCAATGCGATTTTGACCCGTTCAGTGATGGTGCGTGGCGCAAAGCCATCTGCATAAAACACCCCAAGGCTCTGCATCACTTTTGCAGTTTCGCCTGCAGCGAGTGCATGGGCAAGTGCTTCGATGCGCTCTTGCGGTGGCAGCCCAAGAGCGGCTTCAACCATCTCGAGGGTAAGGGTCGGTTCGCCTGCTGCAAGCAAGCGCTCGAGCAGGCTTTCGCCATCGCGCATGGCTCCATCGGCGGCTTTTGCCATTAGGTTCAGTGCCTGTGGCATGGCGCTGACTCCCTCAGCTTGGGCGGTTTTACCAAGTTTACCCGCAATTTCTTCCGCCGATAAACGCCTAAAGCGGTAATGTTGGCAACGGCTTAGGATGGTTGGCGGCAGGCGTTCAGGTTCGGTGGTCGCAAGCACAAAAACCACATGGCTAGGCGGCTCCTCGAGCGTTTTTAAGAGCGCATTAAAAGCACTTTTACTCATCATATGCGCTTCGTCGAGGATATAGACTTTTTTGCTGCCGCGCATTGGTTGCAGCGCCACTTTTTCGCGCAAGTCGCGCACATCATCTACACTATTGTTGCTTGCAGCATCTACCTCGAGAACATCGGGGTGTCTGCCAGCAATCACGCTTTTACAGCTTTCGCAGTGCCCACAAGGTTTCATGCCGCTGGAATCGCAATTGACGGTCATGGCAATCAAACGTGCGGTGGTGGTTTTGCCAACACCGCGCGGCCCGCTAAACAAGTAAGCATGACCAATCCGCCCGCGCTCGAGCGCGGGACGAAGCACGTTTTTGACGTGTTCTTGCCCTACGACTTCGTCCCAGTGAAGTGGACGAGAACGTTGTGAGATGGCGCTCATTAGACTTATCCTACCGCCTTTGGATACAAACAAAAAGCCTTGCACCGAAGCCGTTGTTTGTAAAACCAAGATGGACTAGCCCAAGCTGCTGCCAGTGCAGTCGGGTAGTACACCACCTCGAGCGGTATTCGTGGCTAAGCCTCATGATGAATTACAGAACTGTCAACACTCGACTAGTCTTTAATTGTGAACGTCGCCGCACTCGAGCGCCCGCGCACACTTGGGTCATACATCAGATTCGCCACTGTGGGCAAGGCAGTAAAAATACCGGGTGTCTGCGCCCGCAAATACACCACAAATTCCTGCTCGCCGCCAAAGGTGTCGGCGTATAGCTCCACGCGGTCTTGGTACTGCTCGCGCCCAGAATACCAGTACCACCACCGCCAATAGGGTCTAAAACCAAGTGGTCTGCCAGCCTCAAATTCCCAACCACTATCATTGACGGTGCTAAAACCTGCTGGCACGGGCTGAATTACTTGCAGATGGCGCATGCTGCCCGATTCCGGCTTAATGCGAATTTGTATGGCAATCATGTCGCCCACCTCGAGCGGTTGGGCAACACCGTCTTTAACCAGCAATCTGGGGGTGTAGTCGTAGTTCTTGGCGGCTTCGTTCCAGCGTTTCTCGAGTTTGTAATAGGTTGGCGTGACTGTAATTCCGTTTGAATCTGCGACCAAACGCTCCGGCTCGCGCACGTACTCGAGACTGGCAGCATAATTCAAATCTCCGCGCACCTCAAGCGTATTTTCGCCCAATTTTAACTCTGGCTCGAGTTCGAGGGTTGCACCTTTTTCGTCTATGGTTTTACTGGCAATTTCTGTACCATTGAAGAGCACGCGTACGGTTTGGGTTTCGGCTTTGGGTTTCGGCAAAGCCAGTGCGGCAATCACTGTAGCGGCAGTGTCTTGGGTGCTGACCCACCAGTAGCCACGGCGTTGTTGCAGCAGGTAATTCACGGTTTTGGCAATCAAATTGCTGTTCGGCTCAAGTTTAGCAAGTGCCTCGAGCGCCACTGCCGTGACCAGCACAGGGTTATCCTCCCACCAGTAGTACCAGCGGTATTGGCGGTTTGGGCGCTCCCAGCGCACGGTGCTTTCGGTTTCAATACGGCTGGCTTTGAGGCGGGA
>JBKBVO010000042.1:0-15347 GCA_046289535.1 Deinococcales bacterium
GCGCTGCTTCTCGAGACACGCGGGTTCATTTCAATCACCACCACGCGCCCATCTTGAGGATTGACTGCGTACTGAATATTGCTGCCGCCCGTGTCCACACCTATTTCACGGATCACCGCAAGGCTATAATCGCGCAGGCGCTGATATTCTTTGTCAGACAAGGTCTGTGCTGGTGCAACAGTAATGCTATCGCCCGTGTGAACACCCATGGGATCAAAATTTTCAATCGAAGTGATAATCAAGGCGGTGTCGTTGGTGTCACGCATCACCTCGAGTTCAAACTCTTTCCAGCCAAGCACACTCTCTTCAATCAATACTGTGCCAACGGGCGAAAGCTGCAAGCCGCTTGTCACAATCTGCTTAAACTCGATTTCGTCGTAAGCGATACCACCACCGGTTCCACCAAGCGTAAAACTCGGACGAATAATCGCGGGATAGCCAATTTCACGCACAAATAAAAGTGCTTCTTCTAAGCTCGAGACCATCTGCCCACGAGCCACATCCAGCCCTATTTTTTTCATCGCTTCGGCAAATTTTTGCCGATCTTCGCCTTTTTCGATCGCCTCTTTGTTGGCGCCAATCAGCGCCACGCCGTATTTCTCGAGAATCCCCGCATCGGCAAGTGCAAGGCTAAGATTTAAGCCCGTCTGCCCACCAAGTGTGGGCAAAATCGCGCTCGGGCGTTCTTTTTCGATGATTTTTTCCAAGTAGGGTACAGTTAGTGGCTCGAGATAGGTTGCATCTGCGAGTTCGGGGTCGGTCATGATTGTAGCAGGATTAGAATTGACCAGCACCACACGAAAACCCGCATTTTTAAGCGCCTTGACCGCTTGGGTTCCAGAGTAATCGAACTCGGCAGCTTGACCAATTTGGATTGGACCAGAGCCGATAATCAGAATGGTTTTGAGGTCGGTGCGTTTTGGCATGGTTTCCTTTGGGTTTGTATAAAACTTGGGGTTTACTGCATAAAAATACGAGACCTTCGTGGGGTCTCGAGTCGTTGAACGGCAATCACCCGAGGCGAAAGTGTAGCATAAACTGTGCGGTCTGCAAAAGATGCGCCGGACTCTGATTATTTTGGGGCGTGTTGTACAGAACAAACCTTAATCTGCAGGCAAAAACAGGGTTCACTTGCGCGCATATATTTTCTCGAAACCCAAAATAGCCATCGATTCTCGAGTGCATAAAAATTTATAAACTTTGCCCATGACCACACAAGAACGCTGGTGCCAAAAGATTGATTAGATAAAGTATCAAAACCGGTACAATTGATCGAATAAACCCCACAGCCTAAAAATCTTTAATTTAAATTTAAAAGTGCAAAATTTAAAAAATTTATCTCAATTTATGCTTTAGACAAATATTTTTTGATACAAAGGATTTATAAAAATTTTGTAATTTTTATTCTTTATTTTCCCGTATTCTTGACAAGTCTTACTCTTTCTTTTTACACTTCACGGCGTGAAGCTCAAACTCGAGTCGCTGTACCGCGCCCACGAGCGCCAACGCCTGCGCCAAACTATCCCCAACGCTCTGCACGAACCCATCGGACACGATGCTTGTGGTGTGATTTGCACCATCCGCAAAACGGGCACTCCCACCCACGGCAACGTCAAACGTGCTCTCGAGGCGTTGACCCAAATGGCACACCGCTCGGGTGAAGTGCGCGGCGAGGGCGACGGCTGCGGTATCCAAACCGATATCCCCAAAAAACTCTGGAAAGCATGGTTGCAAGAAGCTGGACTCGAGCCAAGTGTCGTGGACGAGTCCAACTTTTTTGTGGCGCACTTGTTTATCCCCGTCAATGTCAATCCGCGTGATGTACTGGATCATATCCGCGCCAACGGCGGCAAATTTCAAACTCGAGTGATGCTCGAGCGGCGTGGGCAGACTCATGGCAGTGTGCTGGGTCCTATTGCTGCGATTTCCGAACCTGCCTTTTACCAAGTGGCTGGTGTGGTCGCGGGTGAAACCGATGCTGCCAAAGCCGCCAACCTTTTTCGTTTGGCGCTTGAACTCGAGGCAGCGCTGCCTGTACATGTGGTTTCGCTTTCACAGCACACGGTTGTCTATAAGGTGCGCGGTGCAGCCGATATTTTAGACCGTTACTACCCTGAGTTGCGCCGTCCCGATTTTGAGTCGGTCTGCACTATCGGACACAATCGCTACAGCACCAACACCATGAGCACTTTCGAGCAGGTGCAGCCTTTTACCCTTTTGGGTCACAATGGCGAAATCAACACCATCGAACGCCTGCGTCGCGAGCTTGATTTCTTGGGGATTGCGCGCACAGGCGGCTCGGATTCCCAAGACCTCAACCGCTTGCTCGAGGGCTTAATCTGTAAGCAGGGCTTGAGCCTTTTTGAAGCGCTCGAGATGGCATTCCCACCTGTGCTCGGCGAAATTAAAACCTTTAGCCCCGCGCTCCAAGATGCCTACATGAGCTTTAGACAGCAACTCGGACCGCTTGCTCAAGGACCCGCCGCACTGGTGATACGCTTCGGGCAGGAGTGCGCTTTCAGTGTCGATGCGCTCGGGTTGCGCCCACTGTGGTTTGGCGAATCGGAAAAGGAGTTCTTTTGGTCTTCAGAGCGCGGTGTAGTTCCCCTGGGTACCTTTGTGAGCGACCCGCGCCCGCTTGCACCAGGCGAAAAAATGCTCTGTCAGATTCGTGCTGGCGGTGTACAGCCAATGCCGCACTCCGAAGCCCAGCGTGTACTGCTCGAGCGCGTACATAACCGCGTTGCTGTGATTGTGGGCGCACGCGCCCATGTCTCGGGACCACTCGAGCGACCGCAAAACGTGCCAGAGTTTGACCCCGATATACACATTCCAAGCGCAGCAGCACTAGCAGCCTTTGGCTGGGAAAAATGGGATGAGGAGTATGTAAAGTCGCTTGCTGAAAAAGGCAACGAACCAATCTCGAGCCTTGGTTTTGATGGTCCGATTGCTGCATTGCGTGAACCCAAGCCCAATTTGGCAGAATTTATCAAAGAGACTGTTGCGGTTGTGACCAATCCCGCCATAGACCGCGAGCGCGAAATTGAGCAGTTTAGCACCCGTACAATCATAGGTAAGCGCGCTCTGCCAAACGGCAAATTTGCAGGACAGATATGCGAACTGCTTACCCCAGTCTTGCCGCTTGATTCCGAAACAGCCGCCAAGCATGGCAGCATGACCCTACCCGAACTGGAAAGCCATCTCAAGACTGTACGCATCAAGATGGAAGTGCGCCTGACCAACAACTTCCCTGAACCACTCGAGAAGGCACTTGACCGCTTGCGTGACGAGGTGTTACAGGGCGCACATGCTGGCGCAGAACTGATTGTCCTCGAGGATAGGTTGGTTTACCGTGCCGGTAACTTGCCGCTTGATCCTTTGTTGTGCATTGCCGAAGCGAATAAGGCACTCGAGAGCCTAAACTCTGATGGCATTGCTTACCGCCGTCAAACCAGTGTAGTGGTTTCGAGTGGTGCAGTACGCAATCTACACGATATTATGATGCTGCTTGGCCTGGGCGCGGACGCGGTCGAGCCTTGGCTTTTGCTGGCGAGTTTTGCAGGCGAGAACCGCGAAGCCAGCGCTAAAATTGTGGCTGCGCTAACTAAAGGCATCGAAAAGGTGATGTCCACTATGGGTATTCACGAATTGCGTGGATACGGACGGGTTTTTGCTGCGATTGGCTTAAAACCAGAACTTGCCGAACGCCTTGGGATCAAGAGCTTTTTGGCATCGGAAAAAGCAGGTTATGGCATTGCTGAACTCGAGAAAACCATGCAAGATCGCCGTCATCGCTGGACTTTGGGCGGCAATAGCCTGGAGCGCGATACACGCTTGAACACTCGAGTCTATAAACACGCTGCCGCCGCCGCGAGCGGTGAAATCTCACCTACGGATTACACGGGGCGGATTCGCGCACTCGAGCTCGAGTTCCCCGTAGCGGCGCGCAACCTACTCGAGGTCAAAGGCTTAGATGGTCCCGCGACCGAGGACGAAATGCGGGCATCCGAAGAAGTGGACATTTCTGCGGGTTCGCACCGCCTGCCTTTTGTCATCAGTGCCATGAGCTTTGGTTCGCAGGGTGAAACCGCGTTCCGTGCTTATCCTGAAGCCGCCAAGCGCCTCGATATGGTTTCAATGAACGGCGAGGGGGGCGAAATCGGCAATATGATTGGTAAGTACACCCGTTGGCGCGGACAACAGGTGGCTTCGGGGCGCTTCGGGGTCTCGAGTGAAATGCTGAACTCTGCGGGATTTATCGAAATTAAAATCGGGCAGGGCGCAAAACCGGGCGAAGGTGGGCACCTGCCAGGCAGCAAGGTCACAGCCAAAGTTGCACATGCGCGTCATGCAAGCCAAGGTGTGGATTTGATTTCGCCCAGCAATAATCACGACCTCTATTCGATTGAAGACTTGGCACAACTCATCGAAGAACTCAAGACGATCAACCCTTATGCCAAAGTCAGTGTCAAAGTGCCTGTTGTTCCGGATATCGGCACGATTGCCGTTGGAATTGCCAAAGCGGGGGCAGATATTATCACCCTTTCGGGTTTCGAGGGTGGTACGGGTGCAGCTCGAGCCCATGCGCTCAAATATGCAGGCTTTCCCGCCGAACTTGGTTTGCGCCGCGCACATCGCGCCCTCATCATGGCGGGCATTCGCGACCGGGTCGAACTTTGGGTAGACGGCGGCATGAAGACCGCACTTGATGTCATCAAGATGGTTTGCCTTGGTGCAAACCGCGTCGGCTTTGGTACAGTTACGATGGCAGCGATTGGCTGTACCATCTGTCGTGGCTGCCAGCTCGACACCTGCCATGTGGGTATTGCAACCCAAGTCGAAACCCAAGAAGAAGCGCACGAAAAAGGCATGAAACGCTTCGTACCACGTGAACTCGAGCTTGCCGTGGAAAATCTTGTGCGCTTTTTTGGGGGAATGGCTGCGGAGTTGCGCGCAATGGTCGCCACACTTGGCTACGAGCGCTTACAGGATATGGTTGGTGCGGTACATCACCTTGGGCATTTTTTAAGCAGAGACAAACTCGATTTGCGCTACCTACTCGAGGAAGTCGAACCGCTCGCCCTTCCCAAGACCGAACGCGTGATTCGCAAACCGCTCAATAGCCTGACACGCATGGTCTCGCATTGGATGGTTGAAGCAGCCACCAATGGTGATGAGGTGCTGACCTACCAAGACGGTCCTGTCGCAAGCGCAGACCGCGCCCTTGGCACACACCTTGCGGGCGAACTGAGCAGGCGCAAAAACGACAAAAGCATGAAACTCGAGAAAGCCAAACTCTATTTTGATGGTGGCAGTATCCCAGGCAACGGCTTGGCGGCGTTTAATACCAACCAACTCGAGATACTCGTAGACGGCGGCGCACAAGACGGGGTGGGCAAAGGTAGTTTTGGTGGCAAGGTCGTCGTGCTCAAGGGCTTGAACGACCAGGGTGTGCGCGTGGACGGCAGTGTAGGCAAGTCGTTTGGCTACGGCGCGATTGGTGGCAAGTTCTTTATTCAGGGCAACGCCGACAGCCGTTTTTGTATTCGTTTATCGGGCGCGGATGTGGTCTTGGGCGGTGAAGTCAAAAAGCCGCTCGAAGACAGCCTGGGGATGCTGGCAGCAAGAGCAAATGCCAAAGGCTTTGCTTTTGAGTACATGACCAATGGGCGCGTGGTGGTGCTGGGCGACCCAGGTCCGTGGATTTGTTCAGGCATGACTGGCGGCGTGGTGTATTTGCGTTATCAGCCGAGTATGAGTCTTGACGATGCCGCACTCACAAGGCGCTTAGCCAAAGGCGCAAACGTCAAGATACACAAGCTCGGCGAACGCGGTGTGGCGGATATCCGCGAATTGTTGGGTGAGTACCACAAGGCACTCGTAGCGAGCGAACAAGCAGATGCTGCACGGCGCGTGGCGGAGTTGCTAGTAGACCCAGCAGCGCACTTTAGGATGGTTGTGCCAGCGAACCAGCAGGTGGATGCGAGTGTGAGTACGGAGTAATGCTTGAGCTTGGTTTCGGATACGCGAGTAGGCACATCACCGTCGCTCGAGCATTACCCAATCAAAATCATAAGCATGACGCTCATCCTTGGGGTGGTGTTGGCGTGTTGTCTCGAGCCAATCTGGCTCATCCCAAACTGGAAAAAAAGCATCGGCATGGGGAATTTGGGTGTGTACAAAAGTTAGATGCAAAGTGCTTGCCAGAGGCAGTGTTAAGGCGTAAATCTCGCCGCCGCCAATAATGACTGGGTTTGGCTCGAGTTGCAATGCTGCCTCAAGCGAAGGCAGCACTTCGATACCTTTTGCCTCAAAATGAGAATCTCGAGTTAAAACCAAATTGCGGCGCTTGGGTAGGGGTCGCCCGATGCTCAAAAAGGTTTTTCTGCCCATGAGTACAGTTCTGCCAAGCGTGAGGCGCTTAAAGTGCGCGAGGTCGTCTGGCAGGTGCCAAGGCATCCGGTTAGCTGCGCCAATGGCACGGTTTCGATCGAGCGCTGCGACAAGTTCAAGCATCCTGACCAGTGTACTCGATTTGGCGTACTGAATAATCAAGCAAACAGCATCTTGAATGAGTGGGCGGAACCCCACCTGACAAAAGACCAGCGGGCGGATGATACTCTGGGTGCATGAAGCGTTTTTTGTTTTTGGCAATTGGTTTGCTTAGCTGTGCAGCACTGCCTCTTCGCTTTTCCGTAAACGATATCAGCCTCACGATTCCACTGGTAACTTCCACCAACGACACTGTGATTTACCCCAAAGACCCCAGTACGTTTACGCCTCCTAGCGTTGGTTTTACCAGTGTAAAACTCGAGGGCAATGCTAAAGCCAACAACGTTCTACAAAATGTCAGTGTGTTTTTACACGCGCGCAACACAGACCCAGCCCTAGACCCCAGCTGTAATGTCTCTGTGGAAATCATAGTATGCCCCAAAAACGGTCAGAAGCGCATTAACTCAAATGCCCTCGTCTTGCTCTCGAGTGGCGCGAAACAGCCATTTGCTTTTGATGACACGGACAATGCCTTCAGAGACGGTATCAACTCGGGCAAACTCTGGCTTGGACTCGAGGTTACATCGGGTGCGGCTGCAAACATGAACCTGCAACTCTTAGACTTGATCATGAGTTTGACACTGCTCTAAAAATTAAACCCCAATAAATTTATTGCAAGTTTGCACAAGCCAGCGCTGCACCATAGCCATCGGCAGCAGCCTTTTGGTAGACATTGACATAAGCTGGGGTTGGCATCACACTATTTTTGAAGTTGGTCTCGAGGGTGCCATTACCATTTGCATCACTGCTTAAATCGGGTAAATTCAGCACAATATGACCTTGATTAGTACAAGAACCCGCCAAAAGCGCAGCACCCAATTTGCTGCTAGCTGGCAGACCGCGCAACTCGAGTTTCACACGGCTCGAACCATTACTCGAGACCACCAATTTGCCACTGCCTGTTATTTGCGCCCCAATCAGGCTTGCAGGGGCAAATTCAAGGCTGTAACTCGAAAGCGGATTATTGGGCGCACAAGCAACAAAAAGCGGGGCAATACAGAGGGCAAAAAATACTTTTTTCATGGTTCTCCCTTTCACTTTGTCATTCTACATGGCTCTTAGTCGTTTTTCTAGCTTGTGTGGTACCCAAGAAGGTCTCGGATATGGCGTAGCCCGCATACGCCGAAGCAGCCTTTGAGAGGCATAAACATACACCCAAGCTCGCTCGAGCCGCCCAGCCACCCGAACCCAACACGGCTTTCTAAGGTATTCAAAACCCTCGCACTCGAGATGATCTAAAACCAGTAAACCGTTTTCAATATTTTGTAAATCAATTAATTCTCCCAAAACCACACCGCGACCGAACACAATCGCAGGATAAGAATAAGGGCGCTGCGGGTCGGCAATGTTGTAGAGCGCTGCACCAGCAAGCCATGCAGGGCGAATTCGGGCAATACCTACGCCCTCGAGCAAAACATGGTTGATTTGCTTACGTTTGAGTGTGCCGTAAACAAAGACGGGGTACATTAAAGTCTATACCCCATAAACAATCCCCAAGGATGGGTTTGGAGTGTGCTAAACCCAATATGTTTGTAAAACGCAATCCCATTTTGGTTGCGGCTGCCCACGCCCAAATGCACGCCAACCACTTGTTTTTGGCGCAGTGCCGCAAAAAGCCTTTGCATCAGGCGCTTGCCTTGCCCTTTTTTTTGTGCTCGAGCAAGTAAATCAATATGTAAGTGTGCAGGGTACTGCCGATAAAGCTCCATGTCCAGCTGATAACCCTTATGAATAAGCCGAATCATTGCTGCATCGCGGCTTTGGTCTTGAGGGTCGGGCATGGGATAGGCTTGGCGCAGGGCAGGCAGCCATTCGCGCTCGAGCTGTTCTTGAAAGCGCAGCGAATCAGAAGTGGCAATAACGTACCCACACACACCTAGCTCGTCCTCGAGTACAAAACATAGTTCAGGCTCGAGGACAGCATACGGCGCGGCATAAAAATGCCCCAGGAGTTTTGGGTCTTGGTAAAGCAAGGTTGCATCTGCACCGCTATCGCCCGTCTCGAGACAAATCTGGTAGAGCGCAGCTATATCAGAAGGCACATATGGGCGGATTTGCATGAGCTTTAGTGTAGCAAAAGACCTGTTTATTCTGCTGCTACAGGAACATTGCTTTTACGCAGTGGGATTTCGGGCAAAACCAATGTCATTAAAAATGCCAACAGTGCCACCAGAATACCCAGTTTATAGATTGTGGTGATGCTGTCGGTCAGAACTTCCTTAAACGCAGTGCCAACCTTATCTATAGCTGTTGTAATCACGGTTTTGGTTTGCTCGAGATTTTGTAGCGCACTTTGGTAGACATTGTTTGCAATCTGTTTGGGCTGAGGTTGGTTTTTGGCAAGTTGCGCCAAAGCAGCGTTGGTTGCCCCAGAAATAGCCTGTGGCACTGCTGCATCCATACCTGCCTTAATCCCTGCCAAAATCGGCGCAAGGAGTTCTGGATAGGTCAGGACTGCTGCAGGAATAGCTAAAAGTTGGGCTTGCAGGGCTGCAGGGAGTTGCGGATTTTTTGCGACAGCCACCACTTTGGTTTTGTCGCCAGAGTTCATCGCTGCGGCGATTTGTTTGTATTGAGCATCAAAACCTGCACGCACTTGTGCTGCAATACTACCGTTTTGCAAAAGAGTTTTAAGTTGTTGTGGAACTTGAGGATTTTGCAATAAGGCTGCTTTTGCAGCCGAGTCATCATCGCGCAGTGCTTTTACAACCAAATTCTGTACAACACGGTTTTGCGCTTCGATCAACTGCCAAAACCCTCCTGCTTTCACGGCTGCCTCGAGTTGTTTGTGTATTTCGGCAGGCATTTGTTGATTGGCAGCCAAGGCTTTGAGTGCAACGATATCGTTTTTAAGCAAAGCTGCCTCGAGTTGCTGTTCGGTCTTTTTAATGCTTGCAAGTGCGGTCTTTTTAATGCCTTCGGCATCAAATCTGAGGCTGTTACCGCCCTCGGCATTCACACCGCCGCTTTGATTTGAAAACTGGCTACGCATGCTAGCTGGCAAGTCTTTGGTGGCTGCCTCAAGCCGTGGAGCAAGGTTTTGTGCAAGCAAATTGCCAAAAATGCTAAAGAAAATCGCCAAGCCCACACTGCTCCCCATTTGTCTAAAGAAGGTCGCAGTAGAAGTTGCCACACCGATTTTTTCCATTGGTGCGGCGGACTGAATCGCCAGTGTGTAGAGTGGGATACTTGGTCCTAAGCCCATACCCATTACCAGCATTTTGGCAAAGACCTCCCAAAAGGTGCTCTGCGCTGTTAGGGTAAATCCAGCAATTGCAAAACCAAGCATCATAATCATCAAACCAACCAGCATCAGTGGTTTATAACGTCCAAACCGACTGACCAACTGCCCACTGACAATATTGCCAATCACTAAACCAATCACCAGCGGTAAACCAGCAAAACCACTTGCTGTTGCGCTTAAACCCACCACGTTTTGCATAAAAATAGGCAAGAAAACAATTGCACCCAAAAAGCCCATGCCAATCACAAATGCTGCCAGATTAGCAATGCTAAAAGCGCGGCTCGAGAAGAGTTTAAGATCCAAAAGCGGGTCTTTGGCGCGACGTTCGGCAAAAATAAAAACGGCTAGACCAAGCACACTGAAAGCAAACATCCCTAAAATTTCTGGGCTGCCCCATAAAAAACCAGTTTCACCAGCACGGATTTCGGTTTTGCCCAAAGATAGCGCCAGCAAAAGCGGAATGGTTGCAAGCAGAAGCGTCAATGCACCCAAGTAATCGATTGTAGGCTTGTTTTGTACTAAATTTAAATTGGGCATTTTCGAGACAATGAATACCAGAGCCAGTGCTCCGATTGGCAAATTAACAAAAAATACCCAGTGCCAAGACCAGTTATCGGTTAAAAAGCCACCTACAAGCGGTCCAACCACACTCGAGAGACCAAACACCGCCCCAAATAGCCCCGAATACTTACCGCGTTCGCTAGGTGGGAACATGTCGGCAATAATCGCCAAAGCCGATGTAAACAGCGCTGCGCTTCCCAAGCCTTGCACGGCTCGAGCGGCAATGATTTCCCAAGTCTGGCTCGAGATTCCACACAAAGCACTACCAAGCAAAAAAATTCCAATCCCAATCAGCAGAATTGGTTTGCGTCCAAAAAGATCCGATAGCTTGCCATAAATTGGCACCATTACCGTACTCGAGACCAAATAAGCGGTCGAAACCCAACCAAAAAGGCTTGCCTCAATATTCAGGTCAGCTTGGATGCTTGGACCTGCGGTTGCCACAATGGTTTGGTCAAGAGCGGCAAGCAGCACTCCCAAAAACGCGCCAATCAGAGTAAAGATTTTTTGCTGTTGTGTCAGTTGTGGTATCTGTGAGGCGGAAAATGCTGGTACAGACATATTAAACTCCTTTTTATCAACCATCTACATCAATTTTCAAATTGTGCCTTGATATTCTGGGTGAATTGCTGCATGGTTTTGGCAAAATACTCGAGTTGTTCAGGTGGCAAGTGCTCCAGCGCCGCAAGGATGTGTTTAGCAACACCACGGCGCATTTGCTCAACGGTTTGCTTGCCTTGCAGGGTGAGTACAACCTGGATTCTTCTCGAGTCATCTGGGTCTAGGGTTCGGGTCACAAGGCTTTGTTGCTCAAGGTGTTCTAAAATTCTCGAGACATCGCTTGGGTTTATTGCAAGGCGGTCACAAATCAGTTTTGGATATTTTATGCCCTCAAAAATTGCAGCAAGCGCAAAAAAATCCTTGAGGTCAAGGGTGAAATCAAGTTCGCCAATCACCCTTGGCACAATGCGTTGGCGCATGATTTGTCCAAATGCCCACCACGTCTCAAGCAGAGCTTGGGCATGATTTGTATCTGGCTCGAGTCTATTTGCACTATTTGCAGCAGCATGACCACCCCGAGATAATTTAAACACGTAATTATTGTAAACACAAATAGTTTCATTTTGCAATTATATCTTGCAAGTTGGTATACGCTGAGTCACACTCTTCTTCACATTTAATTTGATGCTTTTAGTGCTACCCTCGAGCCATGTTGAAACCAATTTGGATAGTGACAGGCTTGCTTTTGGCAGGCGGTATCGGGGTGGCGCTGGCAACCAAAGCATTCAGCCAACAAAATAGCCTTGTTTCTGAAACGCGCACAGTGCATGGACACGGCTTGAAGTTCACACAAATGCAGCAGACGCAGCCACCGCTCCTGAGTTATGTGCCAACCTATTACCGCGATGTCCAACCAATTTTAGACAAAAACTGTGTGGCTTGTCATGTCTCTGGTGGCATTGCACCATTTGCTTTAGACAACCCCAAAGATGCTGCTCAATACGCCAGGGATTCACAGTTCGCCGTGCAGCAAAAACGTATGCCACCCTGGATGCCCGGAGGCGAATCACCTAAATTTAAAAACGAAACCAAGCTCTCCGATAACGACATTGCGGTTATTGCCAACTGGGCTTGGGCGGGTGCACCGCTTGGTAAAACCGCCGATGCTAAACCCAGAGTATTGCCCAATTCACGCATCGAAAATGCCGATGTGGTGATGGACATTGGTAAGGAATTTACCCCTAACCCAAATTATTCCGACGAATATCGCTGCTTTATTGCCGACCCCAAACAGGAGACGGAGCGCTTTATCACTGGCTACGATATCGTTGCAGGGAATAAAAAACTGGTACACCATGTAATTATCTTTACTGTCGAAGCGCACTTGGTGCCAGAGCTAAGAAAACTCGAGCAAGCTGCAGACGGTCGTGGTGGCTATGAATGCTTTGGTGGACCGGGTACGCCAATTCGTCTTGGTGGTGGCTCTGGTGGTTTGGGCTTTAGTATCATGGGTAACTGGGTTCCTGGCTCGAGTGGTGGGGTCAAGTACCCCGAGGGCATGGGCATCCGTTTGCGTCCTGGGGCAGTATTGGTGCTTCAGGTGCACTATAACCTTTTGGGTGGGACGGGTTCGGATCGCACCGTGGCGAAATTAAATTTCGCACCCAAAGGCGCAAAAATTACAGCACTGAGCAGTAGTTTGTTTTTGTCGCCCGTAGAAATTGCCTGTCCGAGTGGAGTCTCGAGTGACCCCAAAAACAGCTGCTCGCGAGAGGCTGCATACAAATCTGTAGAGGCTTACCAAGAGCCAGAACTGACCAATGCCTTAAAGAGTGGGCTGCTTTTGACCTACTGCCAAAATAAAGTCAAGCACGAAAACGGCATAACAACCACGTCTTGCGATTTTAATGTCAGCTCCGACCGCGATATTCTTTCAGTGCAGGGGCACATGCACTTACTTGGCAAAGCGATTAAGCTCGAAATCAATCCAAGTACCAAGCGTCGAGTGATTTTAGATATTCCACGTTGGGATTTTCACTGGCAGACAGGTTATTGGCTCGAAACCCCGATGTCGGTCAAAAAGGGCGATGTGGTGCGTTTAACCTGTACTTGGGACAACAGCGCAGAAAATCAGCCGTATTTGGGTGGAAAACAACTCGAGCCGCGCTATGTGGTCTGGGGTGAGGGCACAAGAGACGAGATGTGTCTGGCTGGATTTACCGCCCTACCACGCTAATCAACTGTAGATATGATATGTCAGGTCAACGTCCCAAACTTTATACCCAAGCACATGCTGACCTGACAAAAACTAAGTACTAAAATAACTCATGACTAAAGAAGACCTGATAGCGCTTGCCCAAAAAGCAGCCGAGAATGCCTATGCACCATACTCGAGGTTTCATGTTGGGGCGGCACTCGAGAGCAAAGATGGCAGGGTTTTTACGGGCTGCAACGTCGAAAACGCCAGTTATGGTTTAGGTCGCTGTGCCGAACAAACCGCAATCCAAAAAATGGTCTCTGAGGGTGGGCGCGACTTTGTGCAGATTGCCGTGTTCACCCATGCCAGCCCACCCTCGAGTCCGTGTGGGGCGTGTCGGCAGGTGCTGTTTGAGTTTTCCCCAGATGCACGCGTGTATTTGACCAACCACAAAGGCGAACTGCTCGAGACCACTGTGCGCGAACTCTTACCGCATGGCTTTGGTCCCAAGGATTTGGTTGGGTTTTAGGTTACCTCTAAAATCACGCTTGCCACAGCATTCTCGAGGGTATGCGACAGGCTCAGATGTGCTTGCCACTTGTTTTGCCGCATAACTTGCGCCAACTTTGGCGCGACGCGCAGCACTGGCTTTACGCCTTCAAATTCCACCCAAACATCGTGCCAACCGTGCGATTCAAACCACGTTTTTTGAAAGGCTTCCTTGGCAGCAAAGCGTGCTGCCAAACTTGGTAGGGAATTTTTTTTGGCGAGGCAATACTCAAGTTCTATTGCTGTATAGGTGCGCTCCAAAAAGCGCTTTTTAAAGCGTGAAGCAAGAATTTTCTCAATACGGTGCAATTCGATGATGTCTATGCCAACAGCCACTATCACCCTTTTATCCTAGCAGACAAGTGTTTACCAAGTTTGTGATAGAGGGCATCACAAACTTAGCGAGTTATGCGAGTAAAAAAAGCGCTTTGCTCGAGTGTGACCTACGCCCGACCAATCTTTGGGAGGGTGGGAAAGGAACTCGAGAAAAGCGGTATGCTCTTAGAGGTGACTCGGGTGGTTTGGTTTTTATTTGGGCTGCATTTGCTAGTGCAGCCAATCTATGCGCTTTTACCGACAAATCTTGAATTGGTTGGTACTTTGACTATTGTTTTCTCGAGCACACTCTTTGCCTTTACGCACCTTCTTGCTACTAGGGGCATCCGTGTTGCGCTGATTTTGCTGGGCTTATGCTTGGTCGTGGCGGGAGGCTTAGAAATGCTCAGTGTTGCCACTGGTTTTCCTTTTGGGGTTTATGCTTATGGTACACAGCTTGGGTTTGCAGTTTTGGGTGTGCCACTTCTGGTGCCGCTCTGTTGGCAGATGATGGCGCACAATGCCGCGACCTTGGCGCGTTTGGCACGACCACAGGCAGCGGTGCTGGTAGCTGCTGGGGCACTGGTAGCGTGGGATGTCTATCTCGACCCGCAGATGGTGCGTGGTGGTTACTGGACATGGCAGCGCTCGAGCGGCGATTTTGTGTATGCAGGTATTCCGCTCGAAAACTATGCAGGGTGGTTTTTGACTGCACTGATTATTTTTGCAGTGTATTGGCGCAGCACCAAACCTGCACCATTATCAAAGTTAAGCCTATTCGAGGCACTGCCAATTTTTTCTTTTTTGTGGACTTGGTTGGGTAGTGCGGTGGTGAATATCTTGTGGTGGGGACAGCCGCTTGTTGGTCTGGCAGGGTTGGTGTGCATGGGTGCTTTTGCTTTGCCTGCACTGCAAAAAATGCGCCAGCTTAAATGGGGCGATTGATCACTGACCCCTTTAGATAAGCCAGTAGCACCAAATGTGATGGTCATGGTCTGCATTTTGTTATTGTAACAAGGTGGACCTCAATGCCGATGCGGGCGAATCGTATGGCGCTTATACCTTGGGACGAGACGCGGCGCTGTTTCCCTATTTGACCAGTGTGAATATCGCTTGTGGTTTTCATGCAGGCGACCCACGCACAATGCTACAAACACTCGAGTTGGCACAACAGCACAAGTTATTGATTGGGGCGCACCCAAGTTTTCCCGACCTTGTGGGTTTTGGGCGGCGCGAGATGCAACTTACAGCACAAGAAATCTATGCCGATGCGCTCTATCAAATTGCAGCATTAGCGGGAATGGCAGCCAGTATGGGTTTGCAACTGCACCATGTCAAACCACACGGAGCACTGTATCACCAAGCTGCAAATAACCGCATTACCGCCAAAGCCATCGCCAAAGCCGTGCACGATTTTGACCCCAAATT
>JBKBVO010000043.1:0-13809 GCA_046289535.1 Deinococcales bacterium
GTGCGCTGCTGATTGAGCGGCTCGAGCACAATGCAATCAAGGGTGCGCAGGCGTTGGCGACTGCTGAATACCAAAGCGACTTTGGGACAGCCCCTGACACGCTCTGCAAGCTCGAGCCAGACGTGTGTGTGTTCTGATGTTAAATCTTCAACAAAAAGTACAAATGGCGCGATTGCTTCGAGTAAACCGAGCAATACTGCAAGGCTGTCGTTTTTTTTCTCCAAGTTTTGACAAAGCCAATAAGGGAGGCGTTTGGGCCGTGGTAACTGTTCAATCAGGGTTTTTATGTTTTGTGTTGCTTGGGTGCTGAGGTACGCTATCGGCAAGACTTGTGCCATTTGTGCCAAGGCATAGGATTTTCCCACTCCAGCCTCGCCCACTAAGCAAACTGCAAAGCCTGCGCGTTGCACAGGTAGGTTGGCAAGACGTTTTTGTAGTCGGAGAATCTCGGGCTGCATTTTAGAAAAACTCGAGTCCGAACTTTTGGTTGAGGCGTTCAAGTTCGCTTCTGGCGGCTTGCTGGTCAAAAAGCTGTTTGAGTTCAATAAAATAATCCACCAAGTGACTTGGGTTTAACAGCAGTAATGCACTTGCTGTTTCGCTGCCTTTGTTGCAAAAACGGTGCGTGCTATTGGGAGCAATACTTACGGTAGTGCCTGCTTTGGCTGTGATTAACTCCTTTTCGAGCAAAAACTCGAGTTCTCCCGAGAGTATGTAAAACGTCTCGCGCTCAAATGTATGACGGTGCAAGCCGCTGTCGGCACCCACGAGCAAAGCGATGTACAGCACCGCCAAATCGGCAGAACGATGCCGTACCTCGAGTTTGATTTTTCCTAAATCAAGTCGCATGAATTAAAAATGATGCGGTTTACGGCGCAAGAATTGACCTCGGCTTGGGTCGCCCACAAATTTCCCGTTGTGCACTTGGATTTTGCCGCGCACGGTGACTACATCGGGTTTGCCGTCAATTTCAAATCCTTCAAAGCCGTTGTAGTCGTTGTTGACCGTTTGCGTTTTTACAGAGACCCTGCCGCGGTAGGTGGGGTCGTAAATCACCAAATCGGCATCTGAACCCACGGCAATTGTGCCTTTGCGTGGGAACAAGCCAAAGAGTTTGGCGCTCTTGGTGCTTGCGGCATCCACAAAGCGATGAATATCCAGATTGCCTCGAGAAACGCCGTAAGTGTAGAGCAAATTCACGCGGTCTTCGATGGCGGGTATACCGTTGGGAATGGCAGTAAAAGCATCCTTACCCATGGCTTTTTGCTCGACATCAAATGGGCAGTGGTCGGTGCCAACGGTATCGATAAAGCCTTGCGCCAGAGCATCCCAGAGCACCTTGTGGTTGCGCTTGTCGCGCAGTGGGGGAGACATCACATATTTTGCACCCTCGACACCCTCGCGTTCGGCATAGGTTTTATCGAGCAAAAAGTGGGGAATCACGCTTTCAACATAAATTGGCACCCCTCGAGACTTGGCTGCCATTGCTTGCTCGAGTGCTCCAGCACAGGATAAATGCACCACATAGCCCGTTGCGCCGGTGTTTTCTAAAAAGGTTGCAAAACGCCCCGTACCTTCGGTTTCCACACTTTCCGGGCGGCTTGGCTCGTGGTAGGCGCTACTGGTTTTGCCTTGCGAAAGCAAATGCTGCTGCAGTTGCCCAACCAATTCAGCGTTTTCGCAGTGCGCTGTAACAATCACACCCAGTTCTTTGGCAAGCATCATCGTTTTGTACATTTCATTGTCGTCTACGCCAAAAAAGTTTTTGTAGCTTAAAAAAATTTTAAAGCTCGAGATGCCATCTTGGACAATTTCGCGCAGGTCGTTTTCGGTTTTTTCGTCGTACTTTGTGACCGACATATGAAAGGTGTAATCGCACGCCGAGCTGCCTTCGGCTTTCTGTTTCCAAAGCTTGTACCCCTCGAGTGCGTCGTCAAAGCGGCTTGGGCAGCACATCTCGATATAGGTCGTGGTGCCACCAATCAATGCGGCTTGGCTGGCGGTGGCATGCGTATCCTTGGCAAAGGTTGCCATAAATGGCAGATAAACATGTACGTGTGGGTCTATAAAACCAGGAAAAACATATTTGCCTGTGGCATCTACAATTTGCGCACCTTCAGGAGCGCTAAGGTTTTGTCCAATTTGTGTGATAGTTTCGTGCTCGATGTATATATCGGCAGTGTATCTCGAGTCTGCAGTAACGATTTCCCCGTTTTTGATGAGCAGTGCCATGTTCGCCTCCTGATTGTCTTTATTAATGGTTTTTATTATAGTGCGCAAGCAATGAAAAAGGTATGGCTGGCATTTTGTCTGGTGCTTTGTGCCTCGCTGGGTCTTGCACACAAGAACTCATTTGGGCGCATTCGACTCGAGGTACAGACGGGTAGTTTGCGTGCTTTGGTTGAGATACCGCTGTCCGATCTCGAGCTGATTGACCCAACTTTTCGCAGTAACCCCGACCCTCAGAGAATCGGGCAAAATATGCTCTCGAGGATGATCCTGCGCGCAGATTCCAAGCCGCTTGAAGCGAAGCTGCAAAGCGCCCAGTTTGGCAAGGATAGCCTTTTGCTCAGGCTCGAATTTGCCGCAACCAACAGCCAGAATCTCGAGCTAGAAGCACAACTAATTCCGACCGATAGGCAGTATAAAACACTTTTGGATATTTACGTGCAAGACAAACTCTACAAGCAACTGGTTTTTGATGCGCAAACACCGAAACACAATCTGCAGTTAGAAGTGCAGCAGAATCCATGGCAGGTGGTGAGCGTGTTTGTCATGCAGGGGTTGTACCATATTTTTATTGGTCTAGACCATATTTTGTTTGTGGTGAGCCTGCTGCTTGCCGGTGGTACCGTTTGGCAAATCTGTAAAATTATTACAGCTTTTACCTGTGCACATGCCGTGACCTTGTCGCTCGCTACGCTCGAGATCGTGCGCCTACCCGATCGCCCCGTAGAAGCAGCGATTGCCGCAAGCATCGTGTTTGTAGCAGTGCAGAGCTTACGCCCGCGAGAGCGCGATTTTCGGATTCTGTTCGCTTTTATTTTTGGTTTGATTCACGGCTTTGGTTTTGCAAGCGTCTTATCCGAACTCGGGCTACCCCAGAAGGCGCTCCTTTGGTCGTTATCCGCCTTCCATTTGGGTGTGGAGCTTGGGCAGGTGTGCATTGTGCTGTTGGTATTTCCTTTGCTGCTGTGGTTAAAGCGCCAATCGGGTTTGCTCAGGTATGCCATCCCTTTTGGCACTGTTGCGGTGGCGCTAGTCGGTACATTTTGGTTTTTTCAGCGTGTTTTTTTTGAGTAATGACGCAGCCCCGAAAAAAGCCATCAAAATAGAACCTTCTGCGGTAACAGGAGGTTGCCAGTGAACCTAACAGCCATCAGTTTGTATGTTCGGCAATAAATTGCCTTTGGGAGCGGGGTCAAAACTAAAACCTAATGAGTTCGATTTTTGACGGTCTTTTATGGACTTGGGGTCAAGGCGCAAATAAGTTCATGGTTTAGGCTGTAGCGCTTCAAAAAATAATCCCTTGGTGCATCTTCGTAGTCTTCATACTCAAACCCAGGTGCAACGGTGCAGCCCAACAGCGCCCACACTCCGCCGGCTTTTAGCCTCGAGCCTTGCCATACACCTGCAGGTGCAAGCACTTGTGGACGCTCCCCAGCCATGAAATCCTTGCCAATCGGTATCACCTTGCTGCTGCCATCGGGGAAAAGTTGCAGCATCTCCACTGTGTCACCAGCATAGTGGTGAAAAATTTCATCGCTGCGCAACCTATGCAGTCTCGAGTAGGTTTGCGGCGTGAGCAGATAATAAATCGCGGTACTCTCGAGCCTCGGATGCGGGTGTGTCTCGAGCGGCGGTAGTTGGCGGCTCGAGCGATAGGTTTCCACAAAAAATCCACCCTCGCGTGGGTGAGGTGCCAGTCCAAGAATCTCGATAACCTCTAAGGCAGTCATGACATATACTACTGCTATGCGCTTTGTGATTGTGTCGGGCAGAAGCGGCGCGGGCAAAACCACTGCGCTGCAAGCCTTAGAAGAATTTGGCTATTTTGTGTGCGATAACTTGCCGCCAATGCTTTGGACAGCGCTTTTAACCAATTGCCGTGCACAAAAACTCGAGCAAGTGGCAGTCGTGACCGATGCGCGCACGCGCTATTTTTTAGCCGATCTCGAGATGGCGTTTGCAGTGGTACAGACCACCGTCCAACCCGAACTGGTGTTTTTAGATGCCGACGATGATGTGCTGGTGCGCCGTTACGGTCTGACACGGCGGCAACATCCTTTGGGCGAACCCACGCTTTTGGGCGATTTGCGCGAAGAACGGCGCGTTTTGGCAGGTCTGCGCGAGAAAGCCGATGCGGTGATAGATACCTCGAACCTCAAAGCCAAGGATTTGGTCGAGCGATTGCGCGTCCTCTTTGCTGCCTCGAGCCAACAATTTATACTCACGCTCTTTAGTTTTGGCTATAAACACGGTGCGCCAACCGATGCCGATCTTGTGGTGGATGCGCGTAGTCTGCCCAATCCTTTTTGGGATCAAAGCCTCAAAGAGCGCTCTGGTTTAGAGCCAGATGTCGCCAAGCATATTTTTACTGCCGATGGTACAGCCTTTTACAACGAGATGCGCGATTTTATTCGTCTTAATGTGGTTCGAGCAAAAACCGCCAAGCGCGGCAATTACAGCGTAGCCGTGGGCTGTACGGGTGGATTTCATCGTTCTGTAGCCGTGATTGAAGCACTAAGCCGAGATTTTTCCGAGTTTACCCTGCAAACCGAACACCGCGACCTTGTACGCGGCGAGGGTGGGGTGTGAAAAAATACCTGTTTGGCTTGTGGCGCTGGTTTATTCCAGGGCTGAGGGTCAAGCGCTATCTGCTGTTGTGTTTGGTTGGTCTTGTTACCTTGGTTTTGGCATTTGTGGCGTGGGCGCGCGTTGGACCGGAACGCAATAATTTTATCAATTGGACAGCCCGTTTAATCGAATTTTCCGAAAGCATTGGCTTAGGGCGTTGGGGCTTGATGGGGATTGGTTTTTTTGGTGGCTTGCTCTTAGGTTTACTAGGCATCATTGGCTTGAATCGTTCGCTCTTGGGTGCAGTTGGCTCGAGTCCAACCGAAACGCTCGATATGATTTTTAAGCGGCGCGGCTTGGCACGCGGTCCGCGACTCGTGGCAATCGGTGGAGGCACAGGACTGAGCAACCTGCTGGGTGGCTTAAAGGCATATACCAGTAATATCACCGCGATTGTAGCCGTGACCGATGATGGCGGTTCGTCCGGGCGCTTGCGCGCAGGCTTAGATATGCCTGCTCCGGGCGATTTAACCGATTGCTATGCAGCACTTTCGGATAACCCTGAACTCAAAAAATTGCTCACGCATCGCTTCTCGAGAGGCGATATTGAAGGGCACACCTTTGGCAATCTGCTGCTTGCAACCCTCGTCGAAGACCGTGCCAATTTTGCCGAAGCAACAGCAGCTGTCAACCAAATCCTCGACGTACGCGGTACAGTGTTGCCAGCTAGCTTAGAGTCTGCAGTCATGCTCGCGCATCTCGAGGATGGCACGCATATTCGCGGCGAAAGTGTGTTGGCACGAGAGCGTCAAGGGCGCAAAATTAGAAGAATTTCACTCGAACCAGCCGACCTCACAGCCCCAATAATCGCACTCGAGGCGGTACAGAATGCCGAACTCATTCTGCTTGGACCGGGTAGTCTGTACACCAGCCTTACGCCGCCTTTGTTGGTGCAAAGTTTGCGCGAAGCGATTCAAAAATCCAAAGCCAAGCTGGTCTATATCTCAAATATCATGACCGAGCCGGGCGAGACAGACCAGATGTCGCTTTTAGAGCATGTGCAAGTGATTGTAGACCATCTTGGACGCAACCCTGATGTGGTTTTTGTGAATAGTGCCAAGGTGTTGCCAGCCTTGCTCGAGAATTATCAGCGAAGCGGGGCAGAACCCATCAAACTCGATGTGGCAGCGCTCCAGACGCGCGGTATTGCTGTCATTTCTACAACGCTGACCCGAGAAGGTAAGGCGCAACACGATCCCAAGCGATTGGCTCGAGCGCTGATGACCTATGCGGCAAAACAACGCGCCAAAAATCCGTTGAGTTTTTATTTTGAGTAAGGCTTGTTATACTCCGCCTCATGCAGCGAAATGAATTGGTGAAGTGGTTAGATTCTTACCTCGAGAGCGCAAAAATCCCTGATGGCAGTGTGAATGGCTTGCAATTTGAAGGCACCGAGACTGTGAGCCGTATTGCTTGTGCAGTAGACTCGAGCCTTGCAACCATCGAAGCCGCAGCCGAATCTGGAGCAGATTTTTTGATTGTGCATCATGGCTGGTTTTGGAAAAATGTGCAACCGATTGTCGGACCACTCGCCAAGCGCGTCAAGGCTGCTGCTGCTGCAAATCTGAATCTGTATGCTGCGCACCTGCCGCTCGATGTGCACCCCGAAGTGGGCAACAATATCCAACTTGCCAAGTTTTTGTCCTTAAACAAGATCGAGCCTTTTGGACAGGACAGGGGACTTTCTCTTGGTTTTGCCGGCACCTTGCCAGTACCGCTCAGCTTGCAGGATTTAGCCGACCAAGTACAGAAGATTACAGGCGAGGTCTGTTTGGTGCACGGCGGGGGTAAAGCACAAGTCTCGAGTATTGGCATTATTTCGGGTGGAGCGGCTGGTTTTGTGGGTCAGGCGGCACAGGCAGGACTTGATTGTTTTATTACCGGCGAGCCGAGCCATGCCAACTTCCCAGACTCGTTTGAATACGCTATCAACACCATTTTTTGCGGGCATTACGAATCCGAAGTTTTTGGCGTGAAGGCTTTAGCGATTAAACTCGAGGATACATTCGGGCTGCCTTGGCAATTTTTGCACCTCCCAACTGGACTTTAAGTGATGCCCGGCGTGTTTATTAGCTTTGAGGGACCAGAAGGTGCGGGCAAAAGTACCCAAACCAAACTCTTAAAGGCTGCACTCGAGCATGCGGGTTATGCGGTTACACTCACGCGTGAGCCGGGCGGAACCCCACTTGGGGATGCGGTGCGTTCTGCGCTTTTAGACCCTGCGCTCGAGATTGGCGCAATTTCGGAATTCTTGCTTTTTAGCGCCTCGCGGGCGCAGCTGTGCAGGGATTTAATCGCGCCTAAACTTTCAGAAAACCATATTGTCATTTGTGACCGTTTTTTTGACTCGAGCTTGGCGTATCAAGGCTACGGGCGCGGGTTAAACTTGGATTTTCTGCGCGAGGTGACGTGGGAAGCAACAGGTGGCTTGCGCCCGCATGTTACCGTTTTGCTCGATTTAGACCCACAAATTGGGCTCGAGCGTGCGGCGCGTGTAGGTGCACCAGACCGTTTAGAACAAGCCGATTTGCTATTTCACCAACGCGTGCGCCAAGGCTTTTTGAAATTAGCGGCACTCGAGCCAGAACGCTTTTTGGTGGTGGATGCCCTGCTCGAGCCGCAGACCATTCATCAGTCTATTCTTGCAGCGGTGACGGGTTCGCTTTCGGCTTTGTGAGCGTGTTGTACACTGAGCGCCTATGGCTCGAACAATCACCCTCTTCACTGGACAGTGGGCGGATATGCCGCTCACGGAACTTGCTCCGCTCGCAAAAAGCATGGGCTACGATGGCTTGGAGCTTGCGTGCTGGGGCGATCACTTCGAGGTGCAAAAAGCGCTCTCCGACCCCGAATACCTGATTCAAAAACGCGCCTTGCTCGAGCAACACGGTCTGAACTGCACTGCTATTTCCAACCACTTGGTCGGGCAAGCCGTCTGCGACAACATTGACCAGCGCCACCAATCTATTTTGCCCAGTCATATTTGGGGTGATGGCGACCCCGAAGGCGTGCGGCGGCGTGCCGCACAAGAAATGATTGATACCGCCAAGGCGGCAGCGCTTTTTGGGGTTAAGTTGGTGAACGGCTTTACCGGCTCGAGTATTTGGCATTCGCTTTATGCCTTTCCGCCGACCAGTACAGCATATTGGCAGGCGGGTTTTGAGGATTTTGCCAAGCGCTGGTTGCCAATTCTCGAGCAGTTTGCTGTACACGGTGTGCGTTTTGCGCTCGAGGTGCATCCGACCGAGATTGCCTTTGACATCGCCAGCGCCGAGCAGGCTTTGGTGGCTTTGGGGCAGCACCCGAATTTTGGCTTTAATTACGATCCCAGCCATTTGGGCTATCAGGGCGTGGATTATGTGAAGTTTATTCGCACCTTTGCAGCGCGGATTTTTCACGTGCACATGAAAGATGTCTGGTGGGGGCACGGCAATGGCGATGTCGGTGTGTTCGGCGGGCACGTCGCCTTTGGCGACCCGCGCCGTTATTGGGACTTCCGCAGTGTTGGGCGTGGCGATATTCGCTTTGAAGAGGTCATCGTCGCACTCAACGATATTGGCTACACCGGACCCTTGAGTGTCGAATGGGAGGACAGCCGCATGGACAGAATTCATGGCGCAACCGAAAGTGCCGCTTTTTGTCGCCGCTTGGATTTTAAGCCAAGCAGCATTGCTTTTGATAGTGCTTTTGAAAAGTCGGGTGCAGCATGAGCCGCCCTTTGCGCTATGGCATGGTCGGCGGTGGGCGAGATGCTTTTATTGGGGCGGTACACCGCAAAGCCATGGCACTCGATGCCGCCTATGTGTTTGTGGCTGGTGCACTCTCGAGCCAACCCGAAAAAGCGATACTTTCCGGGCAAGACCTCGGACTCGACAAAAGCCGCAACTACCCAAACTGGCAGGCGATGCTCGAGGGCGAGCTAGCCCTGCCGCCCGAGCAGCGCATCGAAGTGGTGAGTATCGTGACCCCGAACCACGTGCACTTCGAGGTGGCAAACGCTTTTGCCGCAAACGGTTTTCATGTGGTTTGCGACAAACCTTTGGTGCATACCAGCACCCAAGCCGAAGCGCTTCTCGCCACGGTTGCTAAGTCTGGCGTGGTTTTTGGCGTAACCTATAACTACACGGGCTACCCGATGGTCAAGCAAGCTCGCTACATGGTGCGCTCAGGGCAGCTTGGCAAAATCCGCAAAGTTGTGGTTGAGTACAACCAAGGCTGGCTGGCAAACAAGCTGGTCTCCAAACAAGCCATTTGGCGTACCGACCCTGCGCGCAGTGGGATTGCGGGTTGTGTCGGCGATATCGGTTCGCACGCCGAGAACCTGATTGCAACGGTCACGGGCTTGGAACTCGAGAGCCTTTGTGCCGACCTGACGACCTTTGTTGCAGGTCGGCAACTCGACGACGACGCGAACCTGCTGCTGCGCTTTGCGGGTGGAGCCAAAGGTGTTTTGATTGCGTCGCAAATCGAAATCGGCTCTGAAAACGATGTGCGCCTGCATGTCTATGGCGAAAAAGGTAGTTTGCACTGGCAGCAAGAGAATCCGAATTACCTCGAGCTATGTTGGCTCAAGGGTGCAAAACAAATTTATTCAAGGGGCGCAAGTTATCTCTGTGCCGAAGCGCAAAAGGCCTCGAGACTGCCCCCGGGGCATCCCGAGGCGTTTTTGGAAGCCTTTGCCAATGTCTATTTGGGTATTGCCGAGGCGATTCATGCTAAAAATGCAGGGCAGGCAGCAACGGGCGATTTCCCTACGCTTGAAGACGGTGTGCGCGGGGTGCGCTTTATCGAAAAAACAGTGGAGAGCGCGCGCTCGAGTCAGAAATGGACGGCGTTTTAGCCGTCTTGCCCAAGACCTGCTTCAATAGCAACAAACAGCAACGCCTCGGTGGGCATTGCTGTCTGTTGTTTAGGAACAGGGGTTTAGTAATTCGCAGGCTGCTTGAATTGGCGCGCTTCGTACACACCCCACGTCGGTACTTTGGGTTGCGCGGGTGCGCGCAATAGCTCGCTGCTCTTTTGGCTCGAGAGCTTGATGCCCAAGGCTTCGAGCGCTCCCTCTACGCCGATATCGCGCCCGGTGTCGAACAATTTGTATTGGGCATCTGGCGTGCTGACATCCGGTGTAATGCGGCTTGGCAGGGGTGTGCCGTCCGGCCAAAAGGCACGCACGGTCGGCATGGCGGCAGCACCGCCATTGGCGAGTCCAAAACGCGCGCTGTTGGTGTCGCCGATACCCACAGTGGGAACGCCCAACACAGGTCCGCGCTTGGCGCGCTGTACCCCGCTCGCGAAGTACTCGCAGGCACTGGCGCAGTTTTCATCGACCAAGACCGCCATTGGTCCTTTGTAGAGCACGGGGTTGCGCACAGTGATGCGACTCAACTCGGCACCTTGCAAGTTGCGCACGGCGTACACGCCCGTATCGTTGAGCCAGACTTCTTCGGTGGTGTTGCGTTCTGGGTTATAGCGCGGCACGCGGCGCATTGGTTCGGGTTTATCAATGAACGCACCCATCGAAATCAGGCGTTCGCTGCCAAGCCCACCGCCGTTACCGCGCATGTTCACAATGATTGCCTTGACATTTTTATCAATTGCCGTTTTAACAAGGTTGTGCACCTGTTGTCCCAAACCCTGCACCAAGTAATCCGAAATCCTCAGGTGAGCGATGTTGTTTTCATCAATCGAAAGGGTGGGAAAGGGTGCGACATTGATAATCTCGCCGACTGCTTCGATATTTACAGGGGTTTTGTTCGGACCGCGCAAAAAGTTAAAGGTCACTTTTTCGCGCGCCTGAATTTTTGGGGTTAGTGCAGCCAAAAATTCGCCGTATTCCTTGATATTGCCAAAGCTCGAGAAAAGCGTGCCATTGTATCCAATCCAACGGTCGCCATAGCGGAAACCGGCTTTTTCAGCGGGGCTACCGCTCACCACATTGAGGATTATTCGGTCAAAACTCAAGAATTTGACCTCGCCTTTTTCGACCAAGTCGAGCAAGCCTTGGGTGATTCCACCGACGGTCACAATCTGCTTTTGGTATTCTGCAAAAGCCCCATGCGAAAAACCCATGCGTGGCGTCGGGGTGTTGACCGTACCTGTGGCTTGTTGCTGCTCGGCGCGCCGCGCGGCGGCGCTTTGGTAGTAGGCGTGTGGGTCTTCGAGATCATCAAACATTTGCGCAAGAATGGGTTCCGCGACAGCAAACCCGCAGTCTTTTTGCGCACTCTCGCAGGACTTGTCTAGCTCGGCTTGATATTTGGCGATGAGTTCGCCTAGATTGACCTTGCTCGGACCAAAGTACTGTGTCTCGAGAAAAAATGTGGCTTGGTCAAACAGGTCTTGGGCGGGGCTGCCGATGTATTTTTGTGCTCCCGCAAAACTCGAGATAGCTAGAGTTGCGCCTAGTGCCAACAGTATTTTTTTCATAAGCCTCCTAATGCGTACAATTCACGCGGCAGTGTGGGTAAGGATGTGGGTAAGGATAAGGTTGTAGTGTTGTTCAAGCCCTCGAGCGCCTTCTCGAGCATCACATCACGCCCGTTGGCGAGCGCCTCGAGGTCTTCGCTCACCTCGAGGTCGGGCTTAACGCGCTCTGGGAAATACTGTCCGTTGGGATGCAAGCTCTTTGCAATGGTTAAACCAAGCAAGCTGCCATCGGCTAAATCAAAGAATGAAGTTGCGGTGTTGAGGATGCCGTAAGTCGGCTCGCCGACCACCAAGCCGCGTTTGGCAGCTTGGATTTGTGCAGGGAAGACCTCTCCACAAGATGCACTTTCAGCATTGACCAAAACAGCAACCTTGCCAGTAAATTTGGCGGGCTTGGCAATGATGTAGGCTTCGCTCATTTTTTGACCGTCGCCCGTGCTTACAATCCCGTTTTGGTAGCGAAATACGGTCTTGCTGTGGCGGCGCTCGAGCGTATTGACAACCTCGGGCATGAACGCGCCAGGCGCGGAAGTGCACTCGGTTGCCACACCGCCAGGGTTGTCGCGCAAATCCACAACGATACTGCTTGCTCCTGCCTGCTGTGCGGTGTTGACCAACTCGTGGAATTTTTGCCCCACGTCTTTGAATGGTGTGAATTCGTGAATGCGAATCAGTGCCGTACCACTTGGCAACCCCGTGGGCGATTTACTCTCGGGCAACCACGGCGTTTGCACCACCACCGGGGTGACGGCAATCTCGAGCCGCGCTTGCTTGCGCAATACCGAAAAATTGATTGCCTGCCCGCGCTGCTCGAGGCTTGGAATCAAATTGTCATTGTTGCTGCGCGAGCTTGGCAAGGCTTGACCATTGATTGCAATAATGCGGTCGCCGCGCAACAGCCCCGCTTTGCCAGCCGGACCGTCGGCGCGCACATCGGTGACCACACGGTCGGACACACCGCGCAACTTTGCGCTCGATAGCTCGAGACTCGGTGCGCCAGACCCGCCGCCGCCAAGCTGTCCTGCAAACTGCCGAGCGACATCGGCGGGAACAAAATAACTGTGCGGGTCTTGGAGCTCTTCAATCATTGCGGCAATCGGGCGGCGTGCCACATCGAAGGGGCAGGTCTGCGCTTGCGGCGCACAGGCGTCGTCTATTTGCGCTTGGTATTTTTCCACCAGCCGCTCTAAGTTGGCACCCGAGAAACCATTGTAGTGAAAATCAAGATAGAAACTGGCCTGGTCAAACAGGTCTTGGGCTGGTGTGCCAGTGTATTTTTGCGCTTCGGCAAGCCCGGAGAGCGCAAAAGCGGCAAAGAGCGCCAAGACAGATTTTTTCATCGTGCACCTAAAAGCTCGAGTGCTTTTTCGAGTTGTACGTCGCGCCCGGCGGCGAGGGCCGCCAAGTCTTCTGGCACCACCACATCCGGAGTCAGATTCATCGGGAATGGGCTGCGGTCGAGGTTGAGCATTCTTAGGTAGCTCACCTGTATAAAGTCATCGTTAATCAGTTGCCCGACTGTGCTCCCACTGACTCCAAGCTGCCCGGCGGTTGCTGTTCCAACAACCTGTGCACGCCCGACGCGCTGCAAGAAGTAAGCGAGCATCTCCGAAGAATTTTCGGTGAACTCGTTGACCAAAATAACGACCTTGCCGTTGTACTGTACAGGGTTAGTAGCCTGCACCACAGTCTGTGCTTTGTCTGCGCTTTCGTCTTGCTCGCTTACGGCGGCACCGTTATTTACCAAACGGTAGGTGCTGTCTTGTCCTTGGAAACGCTGGTCATAGATAAAACCGCCCTCCTTGATAAAGGCACCAGCAGCGAGCAGCGCCTCGGAGTCAAATCCGCTAAAAGCATCACGCAAATCAATAATCACACCGGCGGCGTTGTCGCGCGCTGCGCGCGATACATTGGCGTGAACGCGAGAACCAATGCTGCCATAAAGGTGTGGGATGCGAATCATCAGCGCCTTGCC
The DNA here is from genome assembly GCA_046289535.1 of Deinococcales bacterium. Classification (GTDB taxonomy): domain Bacteria; phylum Deinococcota; class Deinococci; order Deinococcales; family JAAFIG01; genus JAAFIG01. The sequence goes on from JBKBVO010000043.1 coordinate 13,259, forward strand.
GACCGCGCTGCGGTACGGCGCACGCGGGTCTTCGACCAGAACAGGCTTTACAGTAGCAGTCTTGTTGGTGCCACCCACGCTATACTCGAGCGCGATTTCCTTGCCGGCGCGCTCGGCGGCATTGAGCGCAGCCAAAGTTGCCGTTGTTCCATTGATGCTTCTAATCAGACTGCCTCTGCTGATATCTGCGTTGAACGCAGGTTCTCCGGGAAATGCCTCTAAAACAACCAAGCCCTGTCCGGGCAGTTCTCGAGCCTGAATGCCAATGGTTGGGGTACTCGGACCCTTGCCTTCCACATAGCGGTCTTGGGTTTCGGCTTCTTCGGGGCTGACCAAACGAGTGAAGGGGTCGTTGATGGTTTTGAGGTAATCGGCAATGACCTTGCGCCCCACGTCGTAGCCACAGTTGGCAGCGCCAGCACAGGCTTTTTGTACATCGGCGAGCATATTTTTTTGCAATTCACGCCAATATGGAACCTTACTAGCGCCATTGTAATAAAACCCGATATAAAAGCTGGCTTGTTTAACCAAGTCTTCGGCGGGGCTAGGTT
>JBKBVO010000043.1:13819-15227 GCA_046289535.1 Deinococcales bacterium
TGGGCGTGTGAGAGTTGCAGGCTCGAGGCAGCCAAAGCGAGTGCGAGTAGCAATGGTTTTTTCATGCAGTTTCCTCCAAAAATTTTTTTGTCTAACTCTACTAGGATACTGTATCAGATGTGTGCTCGAGTAGTTTAAATTCTACGATTCTCTTATGACTTTTGACACAGAATTGACATCAGTTGATTCTGCTATTGACAGAATAATGTTCTAGCCTTAAAAATAAGCAAAACTCGAGAAGATGGCTCGAGTAAAAAAGGGGAATCATGAACCAGCGACTCGAGGTTGTATCTGATTTTACGCCACGCGGTGACCAATCTAAAGCCATCGAGCAGTTGGTGGGTGGTTTAGAAAGCGGCTTTCGTTTTCAGACGCTCTTGGGGGCGACAGGCACGGGTAAGACCTTCACTGTTGCTAAGACCATTGAAGCGCTGCAGCGACCTGCCTTGATCATTGCACCAAATAAAATCCTGACTGCTCAGCTTGCGGGCGAATTCAGGGAATTTTTCCCCAATAATGCGGTGGAATTCTTTGTGTCGTACTACGATTACTACCAGCCCGAAGCCTATGTGCCGGGCAAGGATTTGTTTATCGAAAAAGATTCGGCGGTCAACCAAGAAATCGAACGCTTGCGCCACTCGACCACACGCAGCTTGCTGACGCGGCGCGATGTGATTGTGGTAGCGAGCGTAAGTTGTATTTATGGCTTGGGCAACCCTGCCGAATACAAAAAAATGAACCTCTTTCTCGAGGTGGGTAAACCCATTGGGCGCGATGCGATTCTCGAGCGCCTTGTCGAAATCCAATACGAGCGCAACGATATCGAACTTCTGCCCGGGCGTTTTCGTGCCAAGGGCGATACGCTGGAGGTTTGGTGCAGCTACGACGAATTCCCAATGCGCTTGCAGCTTTGGGGCGACGACCTCGAGAGCATTCAAGTGGTGAATTTACTGACAGGTGAAATCAAAGAAACACTTTCCTCTAGCATTGTGTACCCTGCTAAACACTATGTGACTGAACAAGGCAACATTGACGCTGCCATTGCTGGAATCGAAGCTGAACTGCAAAGCCAACTCGAGTATTTTAACAGTGTGGGTAAGCTGCTCGAGGCGCAGCGCTTGAAAGAGCGCACACTCTATGACCTCGAGATGATGCGTGTGCTTGGGTATTGCTCAGGTATCGAAAACTACTCGAGACACATTGACGGACGACAACCCGGCGAGCGCCCTTATACTTTGCTTGATTATTTCCCCAAGGACTTTGTGACTTTTTTGGATGAGTCGCATATCTCGCACAGCCAAATCGGTGGCATGTTCAGGGGCGATTATGCACGCAAAAAAACCTTGTCAGACTATGGTTTTAGGTTGCCGAGCTGCATGGATAACCGCCCGCTCAAAACCGAAGAATT
>JBKBVO010000229.1:0-3159 GCA_046289535.1 Deinococcales bacterium
TTTGAGTGTAGCCTGTATTCGATGGGTAAGTTGTCACGGGTAATTTTCATTTATCCCTGCTACACTCCGCGCTATGCGTGTGAAGTTGCGCTGCCTGAGTGCCCCCCAAGCGTTGTTTTTGGCGGCGCTCATTCTTTGGTCTGCAACTCATCAAATTGCTCCGACAATGGGGTTTTTTGTTCACAGCGCCAATGCTCATGGTGAACAAGCTCTGCAGCTCGAGGCGAACCATGTACATGTAAGGCACTGCGACTTTTGCTTTGGAATGTCGTATCTCGGGGTGCTTTTCGCGCCCACACGGACTCGAGTTCAAGCATTTTTGCCGCAGGTTATATGTTGGAGTTCTTGGAAAAAATTGCTTCTAACCAAAGATAATCGCGCTCGTGCCCCGCCTAGGCTGGGATTCGGTGTTTGAATCTGCGCAAGGTCAGGCAAAGAGGGTCAAGATATGACTAAACAACAACGCAATGGTTTTGTACTCGTGCTGCTCGTTTTAGGACTGCTTGGGCTGTTCGTCGTGTTCTCGAGCCGTCAAGCGCCAGTAGTTGCACAGCAGTCGCTTGTCGTGCGCTACAGCACAGCGGAGGGGGTTACTCGAGAAGTCGAGCTAACAAAGGTCGCTGGCGACGCTTTTGACGGAGCGCGTTTTGTGCTTGGTTCGAGTGCTGCTCAAAACACCATTGTCGAGTTTGCCGATTATCAGTGCCCAGCTTGTGCGCTGTTTGCGGCGAATACCGAGCGACAACTCGAGCGCGAGTTTGTGCAGTCGGGCAAGGTACGCTATGCATTTCGCGATTTTCCGTTGCCGCAGCACCAGAACGCTATGATGGCGGCACAGGCTGTATCGTGCGCTCATGAGGCGGCGGGGGACTACAGAGCGTTGAAGTCTGCGTTGTTTCGCAATCAGTCTGTATGGAGCAATAGTCTCGAGTCGGCTGTTAAAAAGCAATTCGCGGATTTAGCTGCCGCTGCAGGTGTGAAGCAAGTAGGTTTTGAGCGTTGCCTCGAGAGCGGTAATGCACGGATGTCGATCGAAGCGGATTTTCAGCTCGGGAGGGAGCTTGGTGTGACTTCGACGCCAAGTTTTGTTGTTAATGGTTATCGGTTTGCCGGCGCGCTGCCGATTGAAGCCTTTCGTGCCATTTTAGCCAAGGTGGGAAAATGAAGCGTTTGATGCTCTCGAGTTTTGCGAGTTTGTTTGGTACCTTGATTGCACTCTATTTGCTGATGCACAGTTTGGGCTATTCGGAGTTAACTTGTCCGATTTCGGGTTGCGATAAGGTGCAGGCGAGCCAGTACTCGAAAATTTTAGGTATTCCGGTATCGGCTTATGGCTTGGTCGCTTTTGTTGGGCTGTTGGCTTTGATGGTGTATGCGATTATGCAAAATCGCCCGATGCCACGTTTGGTGCTTCTTGGCTCGAGTCTTGGCATGCTGGCGTACGTGTACTTTACTTACCTCGAAGCATTTGTGATTCGGGCATGGTGTTTTTGGTGCGTATGCTCGAGTTTGTGCATGCTGGTAATCTGGATTTGCGCGATTCTTCCCACTAGAGGCTCTGGCTTGAGGCAGCTCGAGTCGAGTCAATCCGAGTCGGTGGCACATTCATGATGAAGCTGTGTGTGCGCTGAATACACGGCTATAAGCAATTGGTGCGGTTTTGAGCCGCATGGAGTCTGTCAAAAACCAATGAGCCTGCCAAGTTTGAATCTTGGGGTTCAGGGTTTTGTGAGGTTAAAGATGAAAAAATTAGTGTTTGTCGGTTTGATTGGTAGCGTTGCGTTGCTTGGTCTCTCGAGTGCTCGAAATGCAATGGTCGAACACGCCTTAAAAGTGAATTTGATGATTGGTAAAATGCCGCTCGAGCTGGGTAAAACCTATAAGACCCCCGGTGGAGCGGACTACCAAGTTGATTTGCTCAAGTTTTATACCTCGAATGTTCAGCTTGTCAAAGCTGACGGCTCGAGCCAAATGGTGCCGGGCTTGAGCTTGGTCTCTTTTATGCCAGAAATGAATGCTGCAGGTGCGCAGAGCGGACACAATCACGGCGGTGGTATGGCGATGCAAGGGATGCTCGAGGGCGGGCAGATGCAAAAAGCTAAGTCTACCCAAAATGAGACCTTCTTTAGCATAAAAGCCCCTGCAGGCGACTACAAGGGTGTGCGCTTCGAGGTGGGCGTGCCTAAAGAATTCAACCATCGTGATGCGAGTACACTGCCCTTGCCGCTCGGACTTGAGAGCGGGATGTTCTGGTCGTGGAATCCGGGCTATATTTTCTTCAGGCTCGAGGGCAAAGTGATGGTGGATGGCAAGGCACAGCCTTGGTTGTTGCACATGGGAACCGATAACTGGCGTATGAATGTGAATAAGTTTGACCTTGCCACCAACAAAATCAAGCTGACTGTGGATGGCAAGTCGAGCACTGTTTTTAACTTGGATATCGAGAAACTCTTTAGCAAAGGTCCAAATGGTGCTGCAACATGGGACTTGACCAACGAAAAACAGCGCGTCATGCACGGTGGTCCAAACGTTGGGCAGGCGTATTTGAATCTCATCGGCGCTTGGGATTTGCAGATGCAGTAAGCATCTGAGCCGTACGCGGGGTGCGCTGTGGTGGTGTGCGCCCCGCGTGCATGGCAGGAGCAAAGGGGTTTGGGGATGCACTTTACGCCTTTTAGGATGTTGTTAACGGTCTTGATTTTGAGTGGTTTTGCTGTCGGGCAGTCGTTTTTTCCCGCAATGCGAATTCCGACAGACAACCCGCAAACACCCGCAAAAATCGAGCTGGGGCGCAAATTGTTTTACGATAAGCGCCTCAGTGTGGACAATACGATTTCTTGTTCTGATTGCCATATTCAGGCTTTTGCTTTCAGCAATGCCGGCAATAGGGTTTCTACGGGTATTCGTGGACAAAGGGGTGTTCGCAACGCGCCGAGTTTGGGCAATGTTGGGTATCGGCGTAGCTACTTTTGGGAAGGCGGCAGTCCAAGTCTCGAGTTGCAGGCAATGGGTCCGATTACCGCACATGACGAAATGGGTAGCGAACCGAGCGTACTGGTGGCAAAACTACGCGCTATACCAGAATATCAAAAAGCGTTTTCGAGTATATTCAGCGATGGTGTGACGATGCTTAATATCACTCGAGCAATCGCGAGCTTC
>JBKBVO010000230.1:0-3129 GCA_046289535.1 Deinococcales bacterium
CTTGCCAGGCGATGCCACAAAAACCGATGCGCTCGAGAAAAAACCAGACGGAAGCCGCGCTCAAGGCAGAGGTGGCTTCAATGTGCCCAGTCTGTATGGCATGAGTTTGGGTGCGCCTTATCTGCATCACGGACAGGCAGGCAGTCTCGAGGAATTGTTTGCCGACCCACGTTGGAATAATCACCTTCGCGCTGCTAACCCTGTGTTTTTGAGTTCGGGCAATCCCGCCCGCGACCGCACGGATTTAATTAACTTTATTCTTTCGATTGATGCAGATACCCCAGAACAAGCTGTTCCAGCAGGTTTTGATTTGTGTCCGAAGTGAAGTTGTTCGGGCTTGATAAACCCCACTTTTGTGGGGTTTATTTTTGCTGTCTTTGCCTAGCGCGAAACGTATCTGTAATATCGTGGAATCTTAAAAGCACTCTACGCGGGCGCGTATTTGTGCAAGCAGCAATAAAATCAGTTAAACTACACCCAGCTGATGAAAATCCGACCCGCCACGAAAAACGATATCGCAGCCATTGGACAAGTGCATTTTGAGTGTTGGCGAGCACTGTTCTCGGGTCTTGTACCCGAATTTGCCTTCGAGATGCTGCAACCTCATGGCGATGCACGTTGGCTACATTTTCTCGAAGGAGCTGAATGGGGCGACGAGGTGGCATTTGTGGCAGAAGAGGATGGGAAAGTGGTTGGTTTTGCTGCGGGCGGACCCGAATGGGGAGGTCACCCAACGATTGAAGCAGAAATGTATTCGCTTTATGTCTTACCTCAATATCAGGGCAAGGGTGTGGGTAAACATTTGCTTTTGGCGGTTGCTAAAGGTTTGGTGGGTTTAGGCTTAAACTCAATGTTGGTGCGTCTGCGCTCGGGCAACCCAACCCCAAGGGTGTATATTGCTATGGGCGCAGAAGATTTGGGTTTGCATATGGTGACCGTGGGAAATGCAACTGTTGGTGAAGTCACCTACGGCTGGCAAGACCTAAGGCAGTTAAGCGAACTCGAGTAACCCCAATTCACTACTCACTCACCCGAAAAACCTACAATCGCAGCTATGCAGTGGTTTCTAATAGTGTTGCTGCTGTTTTTAGCGGCGTGTGGCACAAACGACCTCAATTCAAGAACCAACCAGATTGCACTGGTCAACACCAATCTTACACCTGCCTATAACCAAGAGCCTTACAGCGAAGAATTGCGCATTACAGGGGGGCAACGTGCATACACGCTGCGCATTGCCAAAGGCAGGCTGCCCGAAGGGATTACCCTACAAGGCTCGAGGCTTGTGGGCATGCCAAAACTCGCGCTTAAAGCAAGCGAGCAACGCCTTTATGAATTTACCCTCGAGATTACGGATTCGAATAACACCAACAAGTTCCAGGAGCTCAAGCTCGAGGTCAGAAATCTGCCCTCGCCCACACTCGAGTGGACGCTTCCACCCACTCAGGTACGCGAACAAGTGCGATTGCCAATCATCTTAAAAATCCCCAAAAATGTGCGCTCTATGCGTGTGGCATTACCCCTTCCCATAGGTGCGAGCCTGCTGCGGCTCGAGCCAAGTGCGGGCAGACCACTGTTGCTCTCGCGGCTTGAGGGCAGCACCTTACGCATTGATGCAGCACTCTCCGAAGCCATTCCAAGTATCCGTCCTGCTACGGTGTTCTATGTGGTTTTAGCACTGCAAAAACCGCTTAAGCTCGGGGGTAAGATAGGCTTTGAATTGCGCGCCAAAAATACGCTTCTATCTAAAGCCGCGCTCGAGTTACCCAAAGCGCCAACACAGGGGGCAAAATGAAAGCAGTGTGCGCTATATTCCTTTTTGGATTTTTGGCAATGGCGCTTGCCACGACCTATCCTAAACTTTCGCTCGAGGTACAGCTCGAACGTGCCGAAGTGATTGTGCGCGCCAATATCAAAGAGGTACAGCGTGTCGAGCGCAACAAACGCCCGTGGACTGTCTATGCGCTCGAGAGCAAAGAATACTGGCGTGGCGAGGGGTTGTTGCCCAAGCAGGGCGAACTGCCCAGTTTTGCTATTTTTGGCAACGACAAAATTCGGCTCGAGGGTGCGCCGAGTTTCAAGGTGGGGGAGGAGTGGATTTTCTTGCTCTATACAAAAAATTTTGACAGCCCAATCGTTGGTTTTGCCCAGGGTGCGTATCGGCTCGAGGGGACAGCCGTTTTGGATATCAACAACAAACCTGTGCTGCTCGAGGGTAAACCCGCAACGCGCCAGAGTTTTATTGCAGCTATCGAAAAAATCTTGGGGGTGGTGCGATGAAACGCGCCGCATGGTTGTTGCTCTTTTCAGGTCTTGCGCTGGCTGCGCCGATTAGCTATGTGGTGATCAAAGATGGCGCGCCCGATAACTTCGAGAAGCTCGTGCGCGATGCTTTTGGCAAATGGCAAGCTGTACCAAGCACCACACTCAAACTCGAGCCGCCCAAAGCTGGTGCTCCACTCGAGTTTCGGTGGGGCAATACTCCAGACCCCGAGATGAACCCCGACCTTGCAACGCGCACATTGCTCGAAACAGGTGCAGATGGCAAGGTGACAACAACAGTACAAGTCAACCCCGAAACCCCAGACCTCGAGGGTGCTCTGCTGCTCGAGACAGGGTTGCGTTTGGGTTTGGCGCTCGACCCAAGTTGGGAAGGTACACGCACCCTGACCGATTCGGACAAAACTGTGTTGCGTCAGACCTATGCTCCCAATGGCGATATGAACGCCGATGGCAAGGTCGATATCGACGATTTTGAGTTGTTTGCTGCCGAGTTTGGCAAGACCCAGACCTCGGGTGGGCAAAAGGGCGACTTTAACGGCGATGGTCAAGTAAATACTACCGATTTTGAGGTTTTAAGAAGCAATTACGATTTTGGGGCAACTGTGGGCGAAGAACCTGAGCCTGCCGCCGAGCCAAAGCCAGCTGCTTCTACAGAGCCGAAACCCACCACGCCACCTGCAACATCGCCCGAGCCGCCCGCCGCCCCGACCGAACCACAGCCACCAAAATGGTAAGCTACTCCCAGACCACCAAACTCGAGAAGGAATCGCCGCGCTGGACGATCGGCGGTTTTGTACCGATTGCCCGGTACCCGCCCTTGACCAGCCAGCGCAAGGCAAGTTTGAGGTC
>JBKBVO010000044.1:0-14946 GCA_046289535.1 Deinococcales bacterium
ATTTGGTCTTTGACGAAGCCGACCGAATGCTCGATATGGGCTTTTTGCCAAGCATCAAAAAAATTCTGGCGGCAATTCCCAAGCCTAAGCAAACCATGTTTTTTAGTGCTACCATGCCCACACCCATCGCCAAGTTGGCGGGTCAGCTGCTGCACCAACCCATCAGTCTGAATGTCGAGCGCCAAGCCAAACCTGCTACAGGTGTGGTGCAAAGCCTTTTTCCTGTACAGCAAAACTTAAAAGCTGGTCTGCTGCTCGAGTTACTTGCAACCAAGCCCATCGAACGCGTGATTGTTTTTACCCGCACCAAACACCGCACCAATCAGGTTCATGCCTATTTAAGCGAATACGGCGTAAAAACCGAGCGCATCCACGGCAACCGCAGCCAAACACAGCGTCTCGATGCCCTTAAAAAATTCAAAGCTGGACAAGCAAGAGTGTTGGTTGCCACCGATATTGCAGCAAGGGGTATTGATATTTCTGATCTCGAGTACGTGATTAATTTTGATGTACCCGCCATTCCCGAGGATTACATTCACCGTGTTGGGCGCACCGCTCGTGCTGAGCGTACAGGCGAAGCATGGACATTTTTTGATAAGAGCGAAGAACCACAAATTGTACAAATCGAACGCGCCATCGGGCAAAAACTCGAGCGGGTTTGGGTGCAAGGGTTTAACTACAAAGCCGTGGGCGAAAAACTGCCCAATACTCGAGCTGCCCGCCAACCAAATAAATCGCGTCAAATACAAAAAAAACCACCAAGCGCAGAAAAAACTGTTTCAACCAACACAGGCTCGGCGCAACAAAACCCAAAAAATAGCTCGAGCGGCAGGGCTGGCTCTAGGCAGTCGACAGAGTCAGGAAGGGCTTCTCGTGTGGGCGATGGCAGACCTGGCGGGCGCTCTCGGCGACGCTGATTGCACGGTTTACATGTTCGCACGTTTGCCCGAGAATGCGCGTTTTACACTTTTTCGACGCAGTCGAAACAGTGAGTGTACAAAATTAAAATAAGGAGTCCCCATGCGAGTTTTAGTCTTCAGCACCAAGCCCTACGACCGCCAAGCCCTCACGGAAGCCAACCTTGGGCAAAAGCACGAGCTGCACTTTCTCGAGGGGCGGCTTTTAGCGGCAACAGCGACACTTGCAACGGGTTTTGAGGCTGTGTGCGCCTTTGTTAACGATGACCTCAGTGCTCCCGTACTCGAGCAGCTTGCCTCGGGTGGAACACGCCTTGTTGTGCTGCGCTCGGCAGGGTTTAATCATGTCAACCTCGAAGCCGCCCAAAAATTGGGGCTCACGGTCGCACGTGTACCGGCATACTCGCCACACGCTGTCGCGGAACATGCGGTCGCACTCGTGCTTGCACTCAACCGCAAAATCCACCGCGCCTATAATCGCGTGCGCGAAGGAAATTTTACGCTCGAGGGGTTACTTGGTTTTGACCTAAACGGCAAGAGTGTGGGCGTGGTCGGCACAGGCAAAATTGGGCAGATTTTTGCCCAAATCATGGCGGGCTTTGGTTGTAGGGTGCTCGCTTTTGACCCGAGCAACGATTCCGCCAAGCCATTTGCGCGCTATGTTTCTTGGGAAGAGCTGCTGCATCAATCCGATATTATCTCGCTCCACTGCCCCTTGATACCACAAACCTACCACCTGATTGATGCCCAAGCCCTGCGCAGTATGCGCCCTCAGGTGATGCTCATCAATACCAGTCGTGGTGGGCTGATTAGCACCCCCGACGTGATCGAGGGGTTAAAATCGGGGCAGATTGGGGCACTGGGCTTGGACGTTTACGAAGAAGAATCGGATTTATTTTTTGAAGACCTCTCCAACCAAGTGATTGCCGATGATGTTTTTAGCCGCCTCTTGACCTTCCCCAACGTAATCATCACAGGGCATCAGGGGTTTTTTACTCGAGAAGCCTTAGCTAATATTGCCCAAACAACGATTGACAACCTTAGTGCTTTTGAGACAGGCGAGGGCACGCTAAACAGCGTGCCCCTTCCAGCGACGGCTTGAGAAATAAATTTTAATCGCCAGCCACTGCTTTGGAGTTCACAGGAACGCTCAAAGTCACGCTCGAGCCAATTGGCGAAACACCCGGGGTCACGCCGTACTCACCACCGTGATAGCCAGACTCACCGTGGTCGGACAAATCCAAGCCCTGCTCTTCATCGCGGCTATCGGGACGCAAGCCCATGAGCGCCTTGAGCACATACATCAAGACTGCCGTACCAATCGCAGCAACAACAACGGCAAAACCCACGCCGACAAGCTGAATACCAAGTTGGTTGGCGTTACCCTCGAGCAAACCAGTACCAAGGCTGTTGATGCTCTTAGAGGCAAAAACACCCGTCAAAATTGCACCAGTGATACCACCAACGCCGTGGCAAGCAAAAACATCAAGCGAGTCGTCTAAGTTCAGACGGTTTTTAATTTGAATCGCACCAAAAGACACACCTGCGGCAATACCGCCAATCGCAATTGCTGACATCGGACTGACAAAACCAGCAGCAGGTGTAATCGCAACCAAACCTACCACCGCACCAGTAGCAGCACCAACCGCACTGGCATGACCGTTTTTAAGAATCTCGAGAATGCTCCAAATCACCATAGCAGCAGCAGCAGCAATGTGTGTGACCATAAAGGCGTTGGTTGCGAGGCTTCCACCAGCAGCCACAGCACTGCCACCATTAAAGCCAAACCAACCAAACCACAGCAAACCGGCACCCAGAAGCACAAAAGGCACGTTGTGCGGCGCCATAGCCACTCGTCCAAAACCACGGCGCGGTCCTAAGATAATCGCTGCCACCAGTGCCGAAACACCAGCAGTAATATGCACTACAGTACCTCCAGCGAAATCCAAAGCACCCATCTTGAACAAAAAGCCATCCGGCGACCAAACTGCATGGCAAACCGGCACATAGACCACCAAAAGCCACAAGGCAATAAACACCACATAGGTCTTGAATTTCATGCGCTCGACGATTGCACCGCTAATTAAAGCGGGGGTGATGATTGCAAACATCATCTGAAAAACCATAAACAGTGTGTTGGGGATGGTCGGCGCGTTCGGATAGGCGGCTGTGCCATCAATACCAGATAAAAAAGCATACTTTAGGCTACCCAAGAAACCCGAAATCCAATTCGGGTCTTGGTCGGTCGTGAACGCCAAGCTAAAGCCCACCGTAACCCACAGCAGGGTCACAACACCAAGTGCAATGTAGGACATCATCATCGTATTGAGCGCATTTTTGGAGCGTACCAAACCACCATAAAAAAACGCCAAACCAGGTGTCATGAGCATCACAAGGGCTGTCGAAACCAAAATCCATGTGGTGTCGCCCGTATCGGCTGCCCATTTTTCTTCCTGCCCAAGTGCCAAACTCGAGAACGCCAAAAGCATCGAGATTGCCAGTTTCCAATTTTTCATTCTGCCCCCTTCGGGCGCAAAAGCGCCACATCAAAGAATGGCGCGAGTATAAACACCTAGCCTGCAAATTGTCAAGACAAAAACAAACATTTGCACAAAAACATGTAACGTTTTACAGAACTTGCTAGATATTCTAGTCATTATGTCAATATAATTCGTCAAATGTACAAAAAAAAGTGTACATTTAGTAAACCATGCGTTGCTTTGCATGGCTCGAGTCCAAGCTGTAAACTGTGCAGTACACCAAAATTTGGAGGTTATATGAAATTGATTGTTGCGATTATCCGCCCCGAGAAACTCGATGATGTCAAAGCCGAACTGTTCAAAGAAGAAGTGACAGGTCTTACAATTTCCAGAGTTTCGGGGCACGGCGGCGAAAAAGAACACCTCGAGACCTACCGTGGTCGCCCACTTGTATTCGAGTTCCACGAAAAAGTTCGCCTCGAGATTGCTGTCTCTGAGCCATTTGTCGAGCGCACAATCCAAGCCATTGTGCGAAGTGCACGCACAGGCGCAGTTGGCGACGGTAAAATTTTTGTACAGCCACTCGAGCGCGTGGTGCGAATCCGCACCGGCGAATCCGACAATGCTGCACTCACACCTGTGAGCTGAGCGTACTGCAAACAATTTTAGCGAGTTGTGTGAGCACAACCGAAACGCTTTTTGCAAACCCGCAAAGACTATTAGCAAGGCGCTAGAAAAAAACATTGAGTACACAAAGCACGAATTATGAGTGTGGGTTGGGGGTTGGCTCTCCAAAAGCCGCCTCGTAAAGCCATTGAGGACGTATAGCCGCACAACCAACCATTCACTCCCGAGTCAAAACTCATAACTTTCTGGGGAGTCTGGTTGCGACACAAGCAGCCGCCACCAAAACAAAAACTTGTACACTGTAACAGATGCAAAAACCCCAAAACATTCTATCTATCCAAAGCTGGGTTTCTTACGGACACGCTGGCAATGCAGCAGCCGTTTTCCCGTTGCAACGCCTTGGTTTCGAGGTCTGGGCAGTGCACACGGTGCAGTTCAGCAACCACACAGGTTATGGCGCTTGGAAAGGGCAAGTTTTTAGCGCAGACCTGATTCAAGACGTAGTACAAGGCATTGCCGAACGCGGGGTATTGCCCGAATGTGCAGCACTGCTTTCGGGCTATATGGGCGCACCCGAAACTGTCAGTGCCATGCTCGAGGTAGCAAAAAAAGTACGTGCTGCAAACCCCGATGCACTTTTTGCCTGCGACCCTGTGATGGGCGATGTCGGACGTGGAGTTTTTGTACGCCCAGAACTTCCAGACCTGATTCGGGATTTGGTTGTACTAGAAGCCGATATTTTAACGCCTAACCAATTCGAACTCGAGCTTTTGACGGGGCAACGTATTCAAACACTCGAGGACGCGCTCAAAGCCGCTCAAGCCCTGCGTGCCCGAATGCGCCCGGGTGCCCTTGTTTTAGTCACGAGTCTCGAGCGCAAAGCAAATGCCATAGAGGTCTTGGCAATGTCCGAGGGCGCTGCATGGTTGCTCGAAACACCAAAAATCCCGCTCGAGCCGCCGCGCAACGGTACAGGCGATTGTGTTGCGGCGCTCTTTCTGGGGCAGTATCTGAAGAACAAGAGCGTGCAAACAGCGCTCGAGTTGGCTGTCAGTGCACTCTACAACGTGCTCGTTCTGACTCACGAACTCGGTACGCGCGAGATTCAACTGATTGCCGCACAAGAGGAGTTTATTCGCCCGAGCAAACATTTCACTGCCAGCACGCTACGGATTTGATGCAAATTAGAAATTGCGGCACACACTTAGACCACCACCGCCAAGGGCTGACAGTCCGTTGACACAAAACCTGCACAATCTCCCTCGGAAAAGGAGATGTTATGAAAAAAATTCTGTTTGTTGGCGCACCCGCCACTCTCTTGGTCACATCCGCCCTCGTCGCTTTGGCACAAACCGGTGATATCCGCGTAGACGGTTCCTCAACCGTGTACCCAATCACCCTTGCAGTTGCCGAAGAATTCAAAATCGAAAACCCCCGCGTAAAGATTAGTGTCGCCTTCTCGGGCACTGGCGGTGGCTTCAAGAAGTTCTGCGTTGGCGAAACCGACGTTTCCAATGCGAGCCGTCCAATCTCAGCTGCAGAAGTCGAAACCTGTAAGAAGAACGGTATTCCCTTCATCGAAATCCCAGTGGCTTACGATGGTCTGACTGTCGTTGTGAACCCCAAGAATACCTTCGTCAACTGCCTCACCGTCGCAGAGTTGAAGCGCATGTGGGAGCCTGGTTCCAAGGTCAACCTCTGGAGCGATGTGCGCCCCAGCTGGCCTAAGGAAAAAATCGTGTATTACGGGGCAGGCTCCGACTCCGGTACTTTTGATTACTTCACCGAAGAAATCAACGGTAAATCCAAGGCAATCCGCACCGATTACTTCCCAAGCGAAGATGACAACGTGCTCGTGAAGGGTGTCGAGGGTAACCCCAACGCGATTGGTTTCTTCGGCTATGCTTACTACCTCGAGGAAGGCAAGAAGCTCAAGGCTGTGGCAATTGACAAAAAAGGCGACGGCAAGTGCGTTTTGCCGAACGAAACCACCATCAACAACGGCTCCTACTCCCCACTCTCGCGCCCACTGTTCATTTACGTGAACGCCGCGAACCTGAACAAGACCTCTTTGATTAAGTTCGTCGAGTTCTACTTGAACAAGAAAAACCGCAAGGTGATCTCGAGCACCGGTTACGTGCAGTTGCCCGAGCGCGCTTACGAGTTGGCACTCGACCGCTTCAAGAAGCGCAAGACCGGCACGCTCTTCGGCGGTAAATTGCTCGAAGGCAAGACGCTGGTCGAGGTTCTGGAAGGCAAATAAGTTAGCGATTCTAGACCCCCGCCACTCGAGGCGGGGGTCTGCCTGTGTAGGTTTTGACTTTCATGGTGTTAACATGGAGGGCGTATGCTTAGAAACGTCAAGCGCGATCCGCGAAAAAATATCCGAGAGCGTTTCATCGCCACCATTATGTTTGTGTTCGCTTTGTTCACGGTCATGGTCACGTTGGCGGTTGTGGTATCACTCGCAAGTGAGGTCGTTGGGTTTTTTAGCGAGATTCCAATCCTCGATTTCCTTACGGGCACGCAGTGGACACCACTTTTTGCCGATGCCAAGTTCGGCATCTTGCCACTTGTAAACGGTACACTGTTGCTCAGTGCAATTAGCCTGCTGGTCGCTGTGCCGCTTGGCTTGTCAGTTGCGGTGTACCTGTCCGAATATGCCACAACTGCTGTACGTACGCGTGTTCAGCCTTATCTTGAATTGCTTGCGGGTATTCCCACAGTGGTGTTTGCGTATTTTGCACTCTTTTTTCTGACGCCACTTTTGCAAAATATCGTTTCTGGGCTAAATATCTTCAATTCACTCGCAGCGGGTATCGTGCTTGGTTTCGCGCTCATTCCCTACATCTCGAGCGTTTGTGTGGATGCGATGCAAAGCGTGCCGCGCGGTTTGCGCGAAGCAGGCTATGGTCTTGGGGCGACCAAGTTTGAGGTCGTGGTGCGTGTTGTGATTCCAGCTGCGCTATCGGGTATTGTTGCGGCAATTATTTTGGCGACTTCGCGCGCCATCGGTGAAACCATGATTGCGGCTGTCGCTGCCGGTCAACAACCCAACCTGACCATCGACCCGCGCCAGACCATTGCAACCATGACGGCGTTTATTGTGCAAGCCGCAACCGGCGACCAACCTGTTGGTTCGATTGGTGCGCGCGCTTTGTATGCTGTTGCAGCAACGTTGTTTTTGATTACACTTGGTTTGAATGTCATCGCGCAGCGCATTGTTGAACGCTACGGAGAACGCTATGAGTGAACCAATAACCACGAGCGTCGAGCAGCAAAAGGCGGCAGTCAACCCGCGGGTTGTTGCGCGTCAGCGTGCCGACAGCATTTTCGCCCGCGCGGTATTTATTCCCCTGCTCATTGCCGTCGGAATGCTTTTTGTTCTATTTTTTGATGTCCTGACCGACACAGTCAGTTGGCAGGTTGTCGAGACCGCCAACAGTGGAAAGACTTTTGCCTTTGCCGAAGGATTCCTGAATGGCAAGGCGATTTTTCGTCGCGAACTCGAGGCGCAGGGGCTGAGCAAAGAGGAAGTCGCGAGTACCATAGACGACCCCGACGAGTACCGCAAGCTCGGTTTGCGCAACCGCGTGCAGCTGATGTTATGGACTCCAGACGGTCTGTTGCGTTGGACAGTCGTAAGCATTCGCGACAAACTCGAGGAAAACTACGGATTGTTTGAAGGTTGGGGCAAACTTGCACAGATTCAATCTGAGTTGACCGAGGGGCAGCGGCTTTATCTCAACCCGTGGCTTGATACCTCGTATTTTCAGTTCAACGCCTCGCGCTCGCCACAAACGGCGGGGTTGCGCGGTGCTTCGCTCGGCAGCCTAATTGTTACTTTTTTTGTGATTATTTTTGTGATTCCCATCGGTGTAGGTGCGGCGATTTATCTCGAGGAGTACGCGCCAAAAAATCGCTTTTCGCGTTTTCTCGAGGTCAACATCCGCAACCTTGCCGGCGTGCCCTCGATCGTTTACGGCGTGCTTGGGCTGTACTTGTTCGTGCGCTTTCTTAAGTTTGGTCCAGTTGTGATTTCGGCATCGCTAACGCTGGCGTTGCTGGTGCTGCCAATCGTTGTGATTGCTGCTCGAGAGGCGATTCGTGCTGTGCCAGATAGCCTGCGTCAGGCTTCTTATGGTTTGGGCGCTTCAAAGTGGCAGACAATGCAGCGCGTAGTTCTGCCCTATGCAACCCCGGGTATTGCAACTGGTCTGCTTTTGGCAATTTCGCGTGCTATTGGCGAAACGGCACCCCTATTGCTTGTGGGTGCGGCAGCCTATGTGCCATTTGACCCCAACGGTCCTTTTTCGGAATACACGGTCATCCCGGTACAAATTTATGCGTGGATTAGCGAAAACGACCCAGAATTCAAAAATGTGGCAGCCGTGGCGATTCTCGTGCTGCTGGTGTTTTTGCTCACTTTTAACCAGTTGATTCAGCGTGTGCGCAGACGCTTTGGCAGCCGCTAAGGCTCGAGGTGAACTTATGGCGTTAGATCTTCCCCCAGAAAACCATATTACCGTTCGTTCTAACGAAGTTCCCGCCGAACAAGCGGCGGTGGTCGTAGATAATCTGAACTTATTTTATGGTTCAACACAGGCACTTTTTAATGTGTCAATCAATTTCCCGCGCAACAGCGTCACGGCTTTGATTGGACCGAGCGGGTGTGGCAAATCGACTTTGCTGCGCTGTATCAATCGTATGAACGACCTGATTCCAAGTGTTCAGGTGAACGGCAAAGTACAGTACGAAAAGCAGGATATCTACGCTGCAGACGTAGACCCTGTCGAGGTGCGCCGCCAGGTCGGTATGGTTTTTCAAAAACCCAATCCCTTTCCAAAAAGTATTTTTGAAAATGTGATGTTCGGACCGCGTTTGCACGGTTTCAAAGGCAATGCCGAAGAACTTGTGGAGCGCAGCCTGCGCGGTGCAGCCCTGTGGGATGAAGTCAAGGATAAACTCAAGCAAAATGCCCTGAGTTTATCGGGTGGTCAGCAGCAGCGCCTGTGTATCGCTCGCGCTATCGCTACCGACCCGCAAGTGATTTTGATGGACGAACCCACCAGTGCGCTCGACCCGATTGCAACGCAGCGCATCGAGGATTTGATCGAAGAACTCAAGCAGCGCTACACAGTGATTATTGTTACGCACAACATGCAGCAAGCCACGCGTATTTCCGACCGTTCGGCGTTTATGCACCTTGGCGTACTGATTGAGGAAGCTCCAACCGACCAGATGTTCACCACACCAAAAGACCCGCGTACCGAGTCGTATATTTCGGGTCGCTTCGGTTGAAGCTGGCATGTCGTTTGGTGTTGTACCCAAAGACAGCGAAGTACGGTTTTTTGTCACAAAAAGTTGGTGTGCATGTGAACCCAGCAAAGAATCACTTGGATCTCGAGCTGACCGAACTTCGGCGCGAATGGTTGTTGATGCTCAATCGGGCTTCGGTCGCTTTTGGTTTGGCGACCCAAGCCCTGCTCGAGAGCAACAGGCAGAAAGCCGAGCGCGCGATTGATTGCGATGGCGATGTGGACGAGCGCCAAACAGCACTCGAGCGGCGTTGCTTGGAGTTGATTTCAAAGTATGCACCACAGCTTGGCGATTTGCGTTTTGTGACATCCGTACTGGCAAGCCTTTCGGAACTCGAGCGCATCGGCGACTACGCTGTGCACATCGCCAAGGATGTGTTGTTGCTAGCTACCCCTTGGGCTACACCCAATGTTGTCGAACTCGTTGCCCAAATTAGAACAATGACAGACATGCTCGACCTTGGGATCGCCCAAAAAGACCCAAAGCGTTTAGGGAACGTGGTGCACCAAGACCGCAACGTAGACCAATTGGTCGAGCACATCAATCACGAACTGATGCAGGCAGCAACGAGTTCGACTGAACCTGTCGCGCACGTGTTGGCACGCCTGCGCGTGGTGCGCAGCTTGCAGCGCATTGGCGATCACCTCGAGAACGTTGCCGAACGCGCGATATTTTGGCTCACGGGTGAACGCACTTTAATTTAAGCTCGAGGCGGTTTTAGCGAACTTTCTCAATTTGGTCTTCCCAAATGTGAGGAGTTGTATTCCGATTCCCGAGCTGCTCAAGCTCGATGTGGTCTGCGGCAGTGTTGCCGTAGTGGGCAAACTCGATTTGCAGCTCTGAACTCAGCAAAAAATCAGCTGGCATACGCGTTGCTTGCCCGTCGGTACTGCCGTGCTCGATACCGAGGTGCAAGCCCTCGAGATAACTGCCAAGACCAGGTGGTGCGAATGAAGCCAGCAAACCAAGAAGGCTGCGGTTTGTCCCATAGAGCGTATGAATGCTATCGTCTGCATCGGCGAGCAATACAAATGGTGGGCGCTGTTGTCCGACACGCCGACGCAGACCCTCGAGGTCTGAACCAAAAACCCCCACGACCTCGATACCCAAGCGCTGCAAGCGTGGGTACGCCTTAATCAGTTGGTGCACGCGCATATTGCAAAATGGACAACCCGCATGGCGAAAAAATGTAAGCAAAGTTCTGCGCCCACGCAAACTGCCTAAAGAAAAACTCGAACCATCCAGCGCGGGCAGGGTGAAGTTGGGTGCGAAATCGCCGCGCACCAAACGCGGATATTTGCGTTTGATACCGCGCTGTGCAGCAGCGAGTTCGATCAAGCCAACTCGCTCGAGGTACAGCAAACGCTGCTGCAGCTCGTCAATGGGTATGAGTATCGCGACACTGACCATCAGCAGCGGGGTTTCGCCGTCCAGGGCGTTGAGCAAAGCCCAATCGGCGTTCATCAGGGTTTTGAGTACGCTCGAGAAATTGCCAACGCGTTCGGCAATGTTGTAGCACGCCCCAAGCGGCACTTTCGGCAAGCGCGAACACTCGTCTACGCGCCGCGCCAACTCGAGCAAAGATGGCTCCAAAGCGATGCTATGCACGAGGTTGTTTGGTATGTGCTGAGCCATAAACTCAAAAGAGCCGGTTCTTTGTCCCCACAGGGGCAGCAAACCAAACTCGAGCCGCCAACGCAACACCGCCTCGAAAGTTTTGTGTCCCACAGCTTGCAGTACTTGTGGGTCTTTACCCTCAGCGAGGGCTGTCCACAAACGACCAACCGTGTGTGGTGCAACACCAAACTTGAGCAATACATCGGCAGTATGCGGAACGCTCGGTCCGTCCACACTGACAACCTGCCCGTCGCGCAGGGCAATTTTACACTCGAGTTCGGGAATGGAGGGTCTGATGTGCAGTACGCCTGTCTTGCGCATGCTCGAGACAACCTGAAGTGCCTCGGCAACGCCAAGCAGCTCAAGCGTTCCAGAAAAAGCCTGAATCGTATGCGAATTCATACCTGGATATACGCAGGAATCTCGATTTTGGATGTACACAAAAAACCATTTAGAATTCACGCGTGACCCCTCTTGCAGAACGAATGCGCCCTCAGAACTTAGACGAAGTCGTCGGTCAGTTGCATCTCACAGGTGTGGGCAAACCCTTGCGCCAAATGCTTGAGCGTGGACAAGTCTCGAGTCTGATTTTGTGGGGTCCCCCTGGCTGCGGGAAAACCACACTTGCGCGACTGGTCTCGAGCCTCGTGAATGCTCAATTTGCCGCGCTCTCGGCAGTCAGTGCGGGCATTAAAGATGTGCGCGAAGTGGTGGGACTCGCCGAAACCGCGCGCAGTCTTGGACAAACCACCGTGTTGTTTTTGGACGAAATCCACCGCTTTAATAAAGCCCAACAAGACGCGCTGTTGCCGCACGTGGAATCTGGTTTGCTCGTGCTAATTGGAGCAACGACCGAAAATCCTTCGTTTGAAGTAAACCCCGCCTTGCGCTCGAGAACCCGCATTCTTCGACTCGAGCCAATTCATCCCGAAGCCATTTTGCTGCTCTTGAACCGAGCGCTTTCCGACCCAAGAGGTTTGCAGGGGGTGAGTGTAAGCCCAGAAGCACTCGAGGCACTATCCAAAGCAGTAGATGGTGATGCACGCCGAGCACTCACAGCGCTCGAGCTTGCTGCGCTTTCGACCCAGCACGTTCAGCTCGAGGATATCCGCCAAGCCTTGGGAGCACAAACCCCAAGCATGGACAAAAACGGCGAAGATTTTTACAACTTGATGTCGGCGCTGCATAAATCGGTGCGCGCCTCGCATGTGGACGCTGCCTTGTACTGGCTAGCGCGCATGATTGCGGGTGGAGCAGACCCACTCTACATAGCACGGCGTATCGTGCGCATGGCATCCGAAGACATTGGGCTTGCCGACCCCTTGGCGTTGCGTTTGGCTATTGCGGCTCGAGACAGCGCCGAATTTTTGGGTAGCCCCGAAGGCGATTTGGCGCTGGCGCAGGCGGTGGTCTATCTGGCGCTTGCACCGAAGTCAAATAGCGTTTACAACGCGTGGAAATCAGCGCTCGAGAGCGCTCGCCAGCACACGGGCGCAGCCGTGCCACTGCATCTGCGCAACGCCCCCACTGCGTACATGAAAAACCTAGGTTACGGGCGCGGTTACGCTTACTATTTTGACGACCCAGAAGGTAGTTTTGCCCAAAAGTACCTGCCTGCCGAACTCGAGCAACAGCACTTCTATGCCGCTACCGGCGAAGGCTGGGAAGAAAAAATCAAAATTCGGCTCGAGGCACTGCGCAAGCGCTTCGTATAAGATTTATTCAGCTTACTCACATTTGAAAAGTGTTTGTGATGCTAGGCTTATGCCATGAAAAGACTGATTGGAGCCGCCCTGTTTTTGAGTGCCGCTTTACTCGCCTGCAATTTGGGACCAACCCCAACTTCGGAAGTGCGCTTTTTCAATGCCGTTCCGGACACTATAGGGGTCAAAGTGTTTTTTGGGCAGGATTTAATGACCACAGCCCCAAATGGTGTTGATTTCCGAGCCGCTTTCCCAGGCAATACCACCTACAGAACACTGAACGCTGGCACGCTCACCTATAGCCTCTGTCCAGCCGATTTGCTCGACTGTCCGAGCGAAGTTAAAAACCGTACAGTGGTTTTAGGTGGTGCAAAAAAGACCTCGGTCATTTTGGTTGGCACCAAAGCCAGCAACGATAACACTGGTGTAGATGCTCGCCCGCTCGAGATTGTGTCCCTAAGCAACGACACCGTTGCCCCCGCAGCAGGTAAGAGCCGTTTACGTGTTGTCCATGCAGCAGCAGTTGTCGCCGCAAAGGCTGTGGATTTATTTATTACAGCACCTGATACCGATTTAACTACGATCACTACCCCTGCCCAAGTCAATTACAAAGGCACTTACGACTACCGTGACCTAAATGCGGGTACCTATCGTATTCGTGCAACTGAACCTGGGGTGGTCAGTCCTGTTTTGGTGGATTCGGACAACCTGACACTTGAAGCGGGCAAAACTTATACGGCTATCATCACAAACCCTGATGCGGGCAATGCGAATAAAGGTGTCACCTTACTGACAGATAAATAAATAAGCATAGACCAGCACAGCGCTAGGCATTGGGCATCATGTTCAGTGCAAGCAGCAATAGAATAACCCCGCCTGCAACAATACGGTAAATCGCAAAACCCTTAAAATTGTTTCTCGAGACATAGCGCAATAACCAACTCACCGCCAAAAAAGCAGTGATTAAGCTGACCACACTGCCAACCAAAAGCGCTGTTGCCCCACCGGGCAAATTTGAAAGTTGATCGCGGGCTTTATAGAGTTTGTACAAACCCGCCGCACCCAGTGTGGGAATACCCAAGTAAAACGAAAAAGCAGTAGCAGTGACGCGATTTAAGCCGACCAGCCAACCGCCAACAATGCTTGCACCACTTCTCGAGGTGCCAGGAAAAAGCAACGCAAGCACCTGAAAACAACCCACCAAAAAAGCTTGGCGCAGCGAAATATGATCTATCTGCGGCTCGAGCGGTTCTGGTACACCTTGGGTTTTGCTGCGCGCAGTCTCGAGCCAGTACAAAAGAATACCACCAACAATTAAAGAAATCGCCACTGTTAAAGGCGTATCAAACGCCGAGAGTATGTCCTCGAGGAGCAACCCCAGCACTGCCGCAGGAATTGTAGCCACCACGAGTTTTAGCCAAAACTGCCAAGCATTTTTTTGCCCTGTAAAAAGCCCTGTCACTCGAGCCAATAAATCGCGCCAATAAAATAACACCACCGCTAAAATTGCGCCAATCTGAATCACCACAGTGAAGGTGTTGCT
Organism: Deinococcales bacterium; assembly: GCA_046289535.1. Lineage (GTDB taxonomy): Bacteria > Deinococcota > Deinococci > Deinococcales > JAAFIG01 > JAAFIG01. The sequence goes on from JBKBVO010000044.1 coordinate 14,207, forward strand.
TTGGTCTCGGAAGCCCAGCAAATGCTCAGTGACAATCAAATGCCCCGTACTCGAGATGGGCAAGAACTCGGTGATACCTTCGACAACACCTAAAGTAAACGCTTGAAAAAGATAGTCCACAAAGCGCAGCATAACAAATCCGATTTCTGGGTACATCAAGCGATGCATGGCGGTATAGAATGCCGCAATGCCGATGCAACGACTACCGCCCTGGATTGAAAGCGGCAGCTTCTTTTTGGCTCTCATCGCTGGTTCGGTCAATGCCGTTGGTCTGATGGGATTCTCACATCAGGCGGTTTCGCACCTGACGGGTACGGCGACCTTTTTCAGCCTCGACATCATACAAAACAACGCCAAAGAAGCCTGGCACTTGAGTTTTATTATGCTCAGTTTTGTTTTTGGTGCCATGCTCAGCGGTTTTATTGTCCAGAATATGACCCTGAAACTTGGGCGGCGCTATGGTGTGGTCTTATTTATCGAAGCCTCGCTGTTGGCACTTGCTGCTGCAAGTTTGGACTCGGGGTTAAATTGGGGTCATTTTTTAGCTTCGGCTGCTTGCGGCTTACAGAACGCGATGATTAGCACCTACAGCGCTTCCTCGATTCGAACCACCCATGTCTCTGGAATGTTCACCGATATCGGGATTATGTTTGGGCAGCGTTTGCGCGGCTATCCTGTAGATGCGCGGCGATTAAAGTTGTACCTTATTTTAATATTTGGCACTAATTCCTCTGTGAATT
>JBKBVO010000231.1:0-3105 GCA_046289535.1 Deinococcales bacterium
GCACCCAAAACATCCGCCAAGCCCTCAATCAGTGCAAACTGTTCGGGAGCGCCAAGACCACGTCCACCTGTGACCACTAGGCTGGCTTCGGTCAATGCCACCCTCGAGGATTTTTCTTGGGTGCGTTCTAGCACGGTTACGCCACTGGCGCTTAACTCGAGTTCGGCTTCGTCAATTGCGCCAACTTCGGCATTAGGGGTCGCTACGGCTTGGGTGTTGGGCTTGATTGTGCAAACCACCACCGGTGCGACCGCTTCGAGCGTTTCAGTGACTCGAGCCAAATAGGCATAATGCTGGATTTGTACACCCCCATCTATGCTTTGGAGTGCAGTGGCATCTTCTAAGTACGGGGCATCCAAACGCACCGCCACCCGTGGCGCGAGTTCGCGTCCCATTCTCGAGCCAGCCAAAAGCACGCGGCTGCTTTGGGTTTGAGCGGTCAAGTCGGCAATGGCTTGCGCCATAGTTTTGGCGCTGTATGGCTCGAGCAGTGCGTCTTCACAGACCAGCACTTGTTGCGCGTACTGTGCAGCTTCGGTTGCTACCGCCCCAGCCCCCGCTCCAAGAAGCACGGCAGTGGTACTTCCGCCAAGGCGCTGTGCCGCGCCAAGTAACTCGATTGCGCTCTTTTTGAGTTTGCCGTCAAATTCACAAAAGACTAAGTTCACCTATATCACCTTGGCTTCTTCGTGGAGTAGCTTCACGAGCTGCTCGGCAGCAGCAACGGGGTCTTTACCATCGAGCAGTTTGTTTAAGCGTGGACGCTCTTGGATTTCTTGAGCCACAATCCGCACCTTGCTACTTTGTACCCCGTAATCGGCGGGGTTGGATTTGCGGATTTCTTTTTTCTTGGCTTTCATGATGTTGGGCAGGGTTGGGTAGCGTGGCTCGTTCAAACCCTGTTGTGTGGTAACCACCACAGGTAAAGCCACACTCAAACTTTCTTTGCCATCGTCGGTGTCGTGTGTGGCTTTGGCAATACCGTTCTCGAGCGACAGTTCTGTAGTCCATGTGATTTGGTTCCAACCAAGTGCCTCGGCAACGGCTGCGCCAAGTGCCTGCGAATCGGTATCAGCGTGCTGTCCACCAACAAACACCACATCTGGGGTTTCGGACTGCACCACAGCTTTGAGGATTTTAGCCTGCGAAACAACATCAAAAAATTCCTCTGTTTCGATGTGAATGGCTCGCTCGATTCCCATCGCAAGAGCACGGCGGATGGCATCTTCAAAGCGTGCGCCACCAAGTGCAACAGCAACGGTATCTACGCCACCCTCGTTAATGCGAAGCGCTTGTTCTACACCGTATTCGTCCATTCCGTCGAGCGCCATGGTTGCGCCATCCAAATCCACTTTGCCATCGACAGCTTTGACTTTGGCTTCGGCATCGGGAACTTGTCTAATCAAGCAAAGAATTTTCATGTGGTCTCCTTACATCTGTAAACATAACTTTGTACTTAGTCTAAATTTTTGTGTCTGTTCTATTGTCCCGCTTTGCTGGCATTTGGGCAAGGGGTGAAATTCTTGTTATGCTCTGCTTCATGATTCAACCCGACTGGTGGATTCGCCAACAAGCCCTAGAGCGCGGGATGATTGAACCCTTTGCCGACCGCCAGATTCGCAGTAGCGAAGCTGGTGGAATCATCAGTTATGGGGTCTCGAGTTTTGGTTATGACTTGCGTGCGGCACGGGAATGGAAGATTTTTGTCAATGCTTTTAATACTGTTGTAGACCCAAAAAACTTTGATCCTAAATCGTTTATTGATTTTGAGGGCGATGAAGTAATTATTCCGCCCAATAGTTTTGTTCTGGCACGCAGTGTCGAGTATTTGCGGATTCCAGACACGGTGATGGTGGTGGCATTGGGCAAGAGTTCTTATGCAAGATGTGGCATTGTTGCAAACGTTACCCCGCTCGAGCCTGGCTGGGAAGGGCATGTTACTTTGGAATTTAGCAATACCACTCCACTCCCCGCCAAAATGTATGCGGACGAAGGTTGCGTGCAACTGTTGTTTTTTGAAGGGCTACGTCCAGAAGTCACCTACAAAGACCGAGACGGTAAATATCAAGGTCAAACAGGTGTGACTTTGCCGCGCCTGTAAAGAATTTAGCGTACAATAAGTCATGGCACGAATTCGTTTTGTGTTGCTTGTTTGTGTAGTGCTTTCTTCCGTGTCGTTGTCGCAAATGGGGGAATGGCAACCCTTACCCGAAGCCGCAAAAACCAATGAATTGCTTTTGCCATTGCCTGCTTTGCCCAGCAGCAACAGTGTGCGGCTCGAGCAAAGAAAAGTTCTGGGGGTATCCTTAAAAATTGTATACGTCAACCTCGAGCATCCAATGGTGCAGATTAGTGCGGTTTTGCCTCAGCACGTGTTTAGAAAGGGTGCACCTTTTGATACTTTGGTGGCTGGCTCGAGCGCAATCGCACTCTTTAACGGTGGGTATTTTCACCCCAAAACCTTTAGTCCTGTCGGAGATTTGGTGGTTGATGGCAAATGGCTAAATCAAGGGCGTTTGCGCTCGGGATTGGCAATTACAAAAGCCAATACAGCCCTGCTCTGGACCAAAGACAGCGGTACAGACCCAAGGGGTTATAAAACCCTGATTGGCAGCGGTCCGATTTTGGTGCGCGACAAAAAAATTAATCCTGTTCCCAAAGCCGAAGGCTATGCCGATAGCAGTATTTGGTCTCGAGCGCCACGGAGTGCAGTGGGGATTGTCGCAGACAAAAAAATTGTTTTGGTGAGTACCCGCCAAGCCCTCACACTGCGCGAGTTGGGCAAAGTGATGCACGGGCTTAAGGCAAAAGATGCGATTGCTTTGGATGGAGGCTCGAGTGTGGGTATGGCGTGGAAAGGCAAGGTTCTGATTCATCCAAAACGCAAAATTGCTTTTGGAGTTGGAGTTTATATTCGATGAGGCAAAATTTCTTGCATAAAATTGTATATTCATGCACCTAGCCCTTTGTGTTGTGTGAAAACACAAAACCGACAACCCAAGTAAATGAGGTTCTTATGACTGCACTGCTCGATAAACCCACAAGCCAAACCAGCAACCAAGCCCTGCTCGAGTTACGCGCACTCCCCATTCCACGTGGAGTCTC
>JBKBVO010000045.1:0-14787 GCA_046289535.1 Deinococcales bacterium
TGTCGGCGTTTGACGAGGGATTTTGAGGGTTTGCCGAGTACAACTGAATCTTGGGCTTACTTGGCAAATATTCAGTTGATTTTGAGGAGACTTGACCCTTTATAAACACGCTCTAAGCAATTTTGCCCGTAAAAAAATTCATGTGCTCGAGTATGCGGCAAATATGCAAAAAACGCCGAATTTGCAAGCCCCACCTCATTGATGCAATACTGCCCGCATGAAAATTCTGGTCACTGGGGCTGGCGGTTATATCGGCAGTGTAACCTGTTCGCAACTGCTCGAGGCGGGCTACGACTTGGTTTGCTTGGACAATTTTTCGCGTGGCTACCGCGCCCCACTCGAGTTTTTGCAAAACCGATATGGTGCGGCTCGAGTGGTCATTCAAAAAGCCGATTTGACCTGCGCTGACCTCACGGCGTATTTTGCGCTGCATTCCATTGCCGCGGTGATTCACTTTGCTGCACTTTTGGATGTCGGCGAATCAATGCACAAACCGGTGGAGTACTTTTCAAACAACGTTATCGGCACACAGCGCTTAATCGAAGCGATGCACCACGCCAACGTGCGCCAATTGGTGTTCTCGAGTAGTTGCACGGTGTATGGAAACGCCCAATACCTGCCAATAGACGAAAAACATCCTGTGGTGCAACCCGAGAGCGTTTACGGCGCGAGCAAGAAAATCTGTGAGGACATGCTTTCGTGGTACAGCCGCCAAGGTATTCTCGAGTATATTGCGCTGCGCTACTTCAACATTTGCGGTGCGAGCGACGACGGTGCGCTTGGCGACTCCAAGCGCCCAAGTTTTCACCTGATGCAAAATGCAGTTTTGGGTGCGTTAGGCTTGCGCGAATTTACGTTTAATTATGCCGCTGTAGATACCCCAGACGGCAGCCCTGTGCGCGATTACGTAAACGTGGTGGATTTGGCAAATGCCCATGTTGCAGCGCTGCGTTTTTTAGAGTGCGAAAAGCGCACCGAAATCTTTAACCTTGGTACAGGTACAGGCAATAGTGTGCTCGAGATTGTGAACACAGTCAAGCGTGTCACCGGCAAAGACTTTCCTGTCTCGAGCGACCCCAACCGTCGAACGGGCGAAGCCGATAAAATGGTTGCCAACTACAGCAAAGCCCATACTTTACTAGGCTGGAAACCCGAGCGCAGTCTCGAGCAGAGCGTGCAAAGTCTGGTGACTTGGTATAGCACTCATCCCAAGGGGTGGGAGTACTGATGCAGCAGTACCACCGCTTTTTGCAGCATATTTTAGATCATGGTACGGCAAAATCAGACCGCACAGGCACGGGTACGCGCAGCGTTTTTGGCTATCAGATGCGCTTTGACCTGGCTGTAGGTTTTCCGCTTGTGACCACCAAAAAAGTTCACTGGAAAAGCGTGGTTGGCGAATTGCTCTGGTTTTTAATGGGCGATACCAACAACAATACCCTAGAACAAATGGGCATCAGCATTTGGCGCGAGTGGGCGCGAGCAGACGGTAGCTTAGGGCCAATCTACGGGCACCAGTGGCGCTCGTGGACTGGCAAAAATGGCGAGACCATAGACCAACTCGCATGGCTTTTAGCCGAAATCCAGCACAACCCTGACTCGAGACGCTTAATTGTTTCTGCGTGGAACGTCGCCGACCTTCCTGAAATGGCACTTTTACCCTGCCACACGATGTTTCAGTTTTATGTAGCAAATGGCAAATTGAGTTGTCAGCTTTATCAGCGCAGCGCCGATGCTTTTTTAGGTGTGCCGTTTAATATCGCTTCCTATGCGCTTTTGACTCAGATGATTGCTCATGTATGCAATCTTGAGCTTGGCGAATTTGTGCATACCTTTGGTGATGCTCATATTTACAATAACCACCTCGAGCAAGTGCAGTTACAGCTTTCTCGAAAGCCGCGCCCTTTGCCACGTGTGCACTTGAACCCTGATGTGCGCGACTTGTTCGGGTTTAGACTCGGGGATATCGAGCTTTTGGACTACAACCCGCATCCACGCATTAAAGCCGAAGTTGCGGTTTAAGGTTCTCATACGCCGCAAACATGAAATGCCAGCGAGTTGTTAGACTGTGCAGGTGCAGGTTTTAATCGTTTCTATTGTGTTGCTGTGGCTTGGTGCAGATCAGGCGCTGAAATTCTGGACAGTGGCAAATATTCCTTACCCAACAGTGCATCCATTTCAGCCATTTCCTGCTTTTATATCTTTGGCGCACGTGATTAACACTGGCGCAGCATGGAGTTTGTTCTCGAGCGCTACGCCTTTTTTGATTGCGATTCGGTTTGTGGTGGGCGGAGTTATTTTATTTTTGCTCTTTCGTAAACCACGCCCCAAAATCGAGACCATCGCTTTATCTTTTATTGTGGCAGGGGCATGGGGAAATGCCATAGACGGGATTTTGTACGGTCATGTGGTGGATATGCTGCAAAGCCACTGGCTTACGACAGTTTACAGGATTATCCAGCCTGGACAGGTTTTTCCAATCTTTAATTTAGCCGACTGTGGTGTGGTGGGAGGTGTATTGCTGCTTTTGGTCTACAGTTTTGTTCCGCATAAAAAAGAAGCGGTGTCACCTGCGGCTGCACTCGAGAATGCTTTAACGAATCTCGAAGCGGCTACAACACAAATACCAGGTACACCAGAAATTGCACCCTCCCAAGCAGCACCCGAGAACGAGCAAGCCGCTAAGCAGTAGGCAAGTAAGAATGCTCTTCACTGATGTTGTGCCTGCACAATGAGATTTTATACAACCAAAAGTGCTTTTGTGTTGTACCGTAAAATCATGAAACGCGTTTTGGGATTGGTGTTGTTCTCGAGCCTTGTTGCTTGCAATACTGGCGTGCCCACGAGCACACTCGAGAAGTGGTCTGACCCTGCCACTTGGGGTGGCTCGGTGCCTACAGCAGGAGCAAACCTGACCATCCCCGCGGGTAAAAAAGTCTTGCTTGATACCTCGGTCGATTTGGGTGCACTAGAAATCCGAGGCGAATTGCGTTTTGCAAACCAAGACCTCGAGCTGCGCGCCAAAAGCATTATGGTGCATGGTGGCAAACTGCAAATTGGCTCGAGTCTTGCCCCTTTTCATAACCGCGCCACCATTACTTTGGTTGGACAAGACACAGGCAGCGATGTCATGGGTATGGGCGAAAAAGTGCTCGGTGTGATGCAAGGCGGCACTTTAGAACTTTACGGTGCATCGAGAGGCAAATCTTGGACGCGACTGAGTGCCACAGCGAATGCTGGTGCAAGCAGCCTGCAACTCGAACCCGGACACGGTTGGGCAGTGGGCGATAAAATCGCTATTGCCAGCACCGACTATAACCCAAACCAAGCCGAAGAAGCGGTGATTACTGCAGTGAATGGCGATAGCATCAGTATCTCTCCTGCGCTGAAATTTCAGCACTTTGGGCAAGCTCAAACCTTTGCTGGTAAAAACCTCGAGTCCAAAGCCGAAGTAGCCCTCCTGAGTCGCAATATTGTTGTTCGTGGCGATGAAACCAGCGCTATCACGGGTTTTGGTGGACACATTATGGTCATGGACTCGAGCCAAGCCAAGCTCGAGAACGTGGAAATTACCCAAATGGGACAGCGCGGCAAACTGAAGCGCTACCCCGTGCACTTTCATATGCAAGGGGATGCCAGCACGGGTTCTTTAATGAAAAAAAACGCGATTCACAACAATTTCAATCGCTGTATTACAATTCACGGCTCGGGCAGAATTTTGCTCGAGGATAACGTTGCATTGAACACACTTGGGCATTGCTATTTTCTCGAGGATGGTTCGGAACTTGGCAACACCTTGCGTGGCAATTTGGGCTTTGGCACCAAACGCCCCGGAACTGCCGACAGATTGCTGCCCACCGACAAAAATCCCGCCACGTTCTGGATTACCAACCCGAGCAACACTTTTGAAAACAATGTCGCTGCGGGTTCGGCGGCTTTCGGCTTTTGGATTGCCCTGCCCGAAAAACCCACAGGTCCAAGCGCAACAGATGCGCGCTTTGCGGGGTTGTTTCCGCGCCGCACAGCTTTGGGGCTTTTTAAAAATAATTTAGCGCACAGCAACGAGGACACAGGTTTGAATGTGGATGGTGGTCCAAAAGCGGGTAGCTTGGATCAGGAAACCACATACTATGCGGCTCGAGCCAACCCCGCCGACAACAAGAGTGCAATTGTGCCTGTACTATTCGAAGGCTTTAGCGCCTATAAAAACCGTAATCGTGGTGTTTGGTTGCGTGGCGAACAGCACACTCTGGATAGAGCAATCATTGCCGACGGCGCGATCGGTGCAACCTTCGCCAGCCACGAAACCGTTGTACAAAATAGTGTCTTTGTTGGCGAGAGCGCGAATAAAGGCAACCCCGCCTCTTGGGAAACCAAGGGTTTAGACGGTCGTGCCTTGCCTTTCCCGTGGGAAGCCAACTTCCCGATTCGCGGCTTTGAGTTTTACGACGGCAACGTGGGGGTAAAGAATGTAACCTTTGTGAATTTCCAGCCCAACACACAGCGAGGCGCAGGCGGGACTTCGTATTTGCGTTTTACCGATTTTCATGTAGACCCGCGTAATTTTGCCGAAGGCTTGAGCTTCCAAAATGCTAATCCTGTATGGCTGGCGTTTGAAAAACCCGAGCCAAGTGCCCCAACCGATGATGGCATGGATGGCTACCGCAGTGCGGTTTTTTTAGACAAAGATGGCAGTGTTACAGGTACGCCCAACCGCAGTGTGGTGGTAAATAATCCGTTCTTGTTAAATAGCACCTGTACGGCTCGAGCCGCATGGAGCGCTTTTATCTGTAACAATCCTTATGCGCGTTTCCAATTTGAGAATGTTTCGGGCAATGGTGTAGAAATCAGCCCAGTACGCCTGACGCGTCTCGAGGATGGGAACCCGAGCCATAACATTTGGGGGACACCTCACAATGGGGCAAACCGCCATTTCGAGACACGCCTCATTGCCCAAAAAAGCTACAACCTGACTTTGGGCGGTGCTATGCCACCACGGGTGCGTCTGCATTTGCGAAACCGCACCAGTGGCGATTGGATTCAAGTTGCACTGCCTTGGAGTGGTGCTGCTCCAAGTATTTACCGCGATTGGTGGATACATAATAGCAATAAACTAAGCGCCACCCCACTTGCCGACCTTGCTGCCTCGAGTGGCGATAAGTATGCGCTCGAAGACGGGAAGTTGTACCTTAAAATGCAGGTCAAAGCCGATAACGATTATGCAACTTTGGACGTGTGCATGACTGATTTGTGCAAATAAAAGTTTCAAGTACCTCACTAACAGGAGCAAGGGTAATGTATCTCACGCTGAAATGACAGAATTGACGCTTTTTGGAAATTCGAAAATGAAAGCGCGAAATACTTAATACTTAATTGCGTGTCTGAGTATCTGCCGCATCGCGCAGGGCATCGCCAAAAAAGTTAAATGCCAAAACCGACAACACAATCATGATACCTGGAATCAGCAACCAAGGCGTGCGGGTTAAAACCCCAAAGCCACCTTCGCGCACTTCGGCGAGTAGGATACCCCAACTGGTCATGGGTTCCTTTACGCCTAAGCCAAGGAAACTCAGAGCGCTTTCGCCTAAGATATAGCCCGGGATTGCCAAGCTCGCGGTCACAATCAGGTAACTGGTAAGATTTGGCACGATGTGGCGCAAAATAATTCGCAAATCCGAAGCGCCAAGCGCCCTGGCGGCTTGGGTGTAGTCCACACTCTTGGCACTTAAGACCAAGCCGCGTACCACTCGCGCTAGACCCGCCCAACCAATAAACGCAAGGACTGCCACAATCCCCAAATAGACATAGGTGCTAGGCCAGTTTGCGGGAATTACATAAGAAAGCGCAAGCAAAATCGGTAAGCGCGGAAAGCTCATCAGCACCTCGGTTAAGCGCTGAATCAGCATATCCACCCAGCCGCCATAATACCCACTGATACCACCCAGCACGATTCCGATGGTAAAGGAAATTAAAATACCAATAATCCCTACAGTTAAAGAAACTTGCGAACCCACAAGCATTCTCGAGAATAAACAACGCCCGAGTTTATCGGTACCCAGTGGGAAATACCTGCCGTTCTCGAGCCCAAAAAGGTGCAAGTTAGTGCGAATACCGAGCAGGTTGTAATCCTCGCCACGCACAAAAAAACGAATGGCTTGTGGGTTGGTGCGGTCTTCGCTGTATTTTTTCTCGAAGGTCACAGGGTCACGCTCGACCTTCATCGGGTAGACAAAAGGGAGGCGTAAACCTCCATCGTGAACCAAGTAGATGGCTTGTGGTGGCTGGAGCGGCGATTCAAAATGCTGGGTTTCGATGGCATAAGGCGCAAAAAAACCAGCAAAAAGCGCCAGAAAATACATGACCGCTAAAATCCAAAAGCCCACCACACCAAGGCGGTTTTTGCGAAAACGGCGCAACGCCAGTTGCCAAAGGCTATAAGACACCTTTTCTTGTGCAGCGGGGTTGCTCGAGATCACTGTACTCATAGGCGTACCTCAGGTGGGAAAGACAAAATTTGACCTTGAACCTCAGTCATAACGAATCCTTGGGTCTACGGCTGCCAGCGCGATATCGGCAAGTAAATTACCAAGCATCAGCAAAAATGCTGAGAGCAACAAGATACTCATCACCACATATTGGTCTTTGGCAAGCAAGCTCGAGTACATAAATGGTCCAATGGTGGGCAGGTTCATCACAACCGCACCGATTAAAGTGCCGCTGACCAATTCCGATAAACTAAAACCAGCGCTCGAGACCAGAGGGTTTAAGGCATTGCGTACAGCATGGCGATAAATAACTACGCGTTCCCCCAAACCTTTACTTTTAGCGGTGCGGACATAATCTTGGTTTAAAACATCCAGCAGGCTTGCACGCATTTGGCGTTGCAGGCTGGCAATGTGGTTCAAGCCAAAGACCAAAATCGCGGGCCAGAGATGGTTGATGTGATCCCAAAGCCGTGCCCAAGACCAAGGGGCATCAATAAATTCATTGCTAAAAAGCCCACCAACATTAGTACCACCAAGACCGAGAATCACACTAAAGAGCAGCAAGCCCAGCAAAAAGTCAGGAATTGCCAACCCGATATAGCCAAAAAAGCTGGCTACGCTATCTACAACGCCATTTTTTCGTACGGCAGTAAAGATTCCGAGTGGAATGGCAACCAGCCAGCTAAAAATCAAAGAAAGCCCAGCGACCTCAATGGTCCACCACAGATATTCGCCAATCAAACCAGTCACGGGACGATTATTGACAAAGGAGTAACCCAAGTCGCCGCGTGTAATAATTCCCGAAAGCCAATTGAAATATTGCACCATCACTGGTTGATTCAAACCGTATTGCAACTTAAGACGCTCTACGGTCTCTGGGGAAAAGCGTGGATCCTCGAGATAGGTATCTATAAAGCTGGTGGGCTGGAGTTGAATGACCCAAAAAGAAATTAGCGACACCAGAAAAAGCGTTGGGATGATACTCAACGAGCGCTTGAGTACGAATGTCAGCACAGAAGTCAGTCTATTACATCCACTGAGTTCTGGACAAGTTGCTTGAGCGAATTTTCGCTCAGAGTTAACCCAAATAAGACTTCGGTGTCAACACGAGTTTCTTTTGTCTCGCTCAACCTCAGAGGATATTTGTTTGGGTTATGCGGGGTGGGCAATCACAAGAACCGCCCCGTATGAAAACACGACACGTACCCGCTTTGGAAACAAATTTAGCTACCTTCGCAACAGACCCAATAGCTCGAGAAATATAATCTCGAGCTATTGTTTTTTAAGTTATCCGCACTTGCTGTAGCCGCAGCTTTGACACTTTAAGCAGCCTTCCTCGCGCACAAGGTTTGGATTGCCACAGCTTGGGCATTGCTCGCCTTTCATTTGTGGCTTGGCAAAAAGTGGGGCTTGCAGTTCTTCTGCACTGGGCGCTGCGCCTGCCACAGGCGGATAGCCGCCCTGCATGTTGTAAAGCAATGGTTGTTCGGCAGGACGCACTGCGCCGTTGCTTTGCGTGGACTCGAGTGCCACCGCAATCAAATCGGCTTTGCTCGCGACCAAGCGCCCATTGTAGCTGCCGTATAAGCCACCATTAATACCGCGCAGGGTTTTCTGGATTGCTTCGGCGGGGACACCGTATTGCAGCGCAATACTGACCACACGCCCAAGCGCCTCGGAATCGGCATTGGCTTCGTCGCCTGCACGCCCCGAGACCACCACAATCTCTACAGGTTTGCCCTCAAGCGTATTGGTGGTAATTAAAAAAGTACGCTTGGTGCCCGCGGCAAGGTCGGTGAGCTTGACCATATCAGTTACGCCTGTTAGGCGATTGGGGCGCGAGAAAATTGGCTGCTCGGGCTGATAGTGCTGGCTCGCTCCCCAGAGTGTCTCGTCAATGCTCGAGTTTGGTGTAGAAACTACAGCTGGCTCGAGTGCGTGTTCTTCTTTCTTTTCTTCTTTGCTGGTGCTCAAGACTTGGAATTGCCTCGAACCATCGCGGTACACAGTAATGCCTTTGCAACCCGTACGGTAGGCTTCGGAATAGGCAGCCTCGACATCTTCTACCGCTGCATGATTGGGCAGATTGATGGTTTTGGACAGACTGTTGGCAGCAAAACCTTCGGCATCAAAAGCTTTTTGCACCACACCCTGCATCCGCACATGGTCGAGCGGAGCAATGTCGTGGGCGCAAACGAATACACGCTGCACAGCCTCTGGCACGAACTCGAGTCCAACGCAACTGCCATGGTTGTTAGCGATTGCATCCGTGACTTTATCCCAATCCCAAGCGCCATTTTTGCTGTAGGCAGCGTGCACAGGGTATTGCTCGAGCAGCTCTTGGAACAAAGGTGCAATCAGGGCTTTATATTCCGCGCCGATTTTGCGCCAAATAAAGGGGCTAAACACAGGTTCGATGCCACTCGAGACCCCCATCAGCATACTGGTTGTTCCCGTTGGCGCGACGGTCAGCACCGCGACATTACGTCGTGGAGCATGGGGGATTTTTTCGCTGTACTGTTCAAAAATTGGGTAGACACCGCGCTCGAGTCCAAGGTTTTGACTTTCCGACACAGCTTCTTCGCGCATCGCGGACATGATTTTGTGGATAGTATCGCGCCCTTCTTGGCTGTCATAGCGCTGTCCCATCAGAATCAGTGCATCCGCAAGCCCCATGACCCCCAACCCAAGGCGACGCAGGTTTTGGCTAGCGATGCGGTTGTCTTCCAAAGCAAAGACATTGACATCCAAGACATCATCAAGAAAGCGGACGCAGTAGCGCACGTCTTGGCGAAAGGTAGTGTAATCAAATTGTCTATTCTGAACGTATGCGGCAAGGTTTATTGCGCCCAAATCGCAGGGTTCTCCGACTGTCAGGGGGATTTCACCGCATGGGTTTGTACTCTTAATCTGATAGCGCTCACCCAAATCTTTAATCGCGCTTTTTTCATTGACTCGGTCAATAAAAATCAGACCGGGTTCGCCCGTGCTCCAGGCATGTTCGGCAATCTGGCGCCACAACCACTTAGCGGGGATTCCACCAGCATAAAGTGGTACAGCTTTGGCACCATCCAAGTCTCGAGTCGGCAGCTCTGGAATTGTGCCCTCGTAGCTTCCCTCGAGTTTCACAATGTGGTACTTTGCCATCACCTCGAGCGGAGCGATGTTCCACAAGCCGTCTGCCTGCAGGGTGTGCCAGAATTTTTCAGTGCAAAGAATCGAGATGTTAAAGGTCGAGATATCGCCTTCACCCGATTCACGGTCCAAGTCTTTGGCGGTTAAAAAATCCAAAACATCGGGGTGGTCAATGGAAATCGTCGCCATCCCGGCACCCCTGCGCGTTCCGCCTTGCCTCACAACACGCAGCACGGGCGCGTAGCAATAACGCAAGGTTGCCACGGGTCCAGAAGCCTCTGCTCCCAAATTCGCCCACTCGAGAAAATTATCAAAAATCTCGAATAAAAACGAAACGGGTCCACTCGAGGTACCGCCCGAGCCTTTAATCAGTGCGCCTTCGGCGCGCAAGCCGCTTAAATCAATGCGCGGCTCGAGCCCAGCTTTTGCCTGTTCGCAAACCCATTTAGCCGCATCCAAAATCCCACCCATATCGTCTTGAATTTCACGCACGTTGTCAGGCTGGGTTGCAACCAAGGCAACCCCGTACTGTCGCGCCAAGGTTGCCAACGCTGGTGAGGTTACTCCATACACAGCCTTTGACCAATTGCGGATGATGGTAGGTACTTTATCGCCGTCGGGCATGGTCGGTGGGCGCATCAAGCCCTTGATGAAATCTTCAACATCTGCATGAGCTGCGCTCATATAAACCCAACCGCGCACCCCGTTATCGCGACGACTGGTGTCGGCTCGAGGTGGATAAACATCCAAATTCACACCATTGCCACCACCCACTTTGGTGACCAACGCCAGCTTTTTAGCAACTTCCATCACGCCCAAAAAGCTGCTTGGATCGTGTGCTGTAGCCCCCTGCACAAAGCAGTTCAGCACATTGCCGTGCTGTGTGCCTGCACCTGCTAACACCCGCCCACCTGGACAGAAGCGTTTACTTGCCATCAGATCATAGAAAACATCGCCCCATTTTTGGCGCAACTCGGGGCTTTCTGCGCTTGAAACCCAGCTCGAGACGCGGCGAAACATTCCAAATATATCCTCATCTCGAGCCTGCATGTACTGGCGCTTGGCAATGCTTTGGGCGTGTTCGTCGAAGTGGTGGGTGGTCATAATGCTCTCCTTGGACCAAAAAAGAATTCCCGGGCAGAAATGGGGTGCACATCTGTTTGGCGAGCGTGCGCACGATAACGCAGGCTATGGTTTTTTGCGAACCCTGCGAATCGTTTAGATACCCACATTTCGTGCCTAAGCAGTCAGAGCATACCACATATTGTAGGCGTGTCAAGAGATTAGGCATGCGCTGCTGTGTGCGGTGTTTTTCTGAATAGGTCTTGAGCCAAGCGTATCAAACACCTTGACTGTGCAGCCTTTTGCGTCTCCACACTCGTGCGCAAAATTGCTTTCGCACGGCTCGAGAAAGCTCCACGGGCGCAAAGGGTGTACGCGGCTTACTTTGAAATTCCGCCGCGCCAAAAGCCCTGAATAAACATCTCTTGGGTGATTACTCCGTGTACTAAATCCCCATCGGCAATCACAACAAAAGTGCTTTTGGAGAGCAAGCCGCGCAATTCGGTGACAGCAACCTCGCCACTGGCTTTAGGCACACTTGACCATTCGATGGTGCGGTCGCGCAAGCCATCAAAAAATCCGATGGCTTTGCCATTTTCTCGCACAATGGCGACATTCTGTCCCATCTCGAGACTGGTTGGAGAGAGTTCCTCGAGTTTTTGGGCAAACTGCTTGGCAGGTGGAGGGGTCTCTATACCAAAAGAGAGCAAGGTTGAAATAGGTAAGCGAAACCACTGTCGGGTCAAGAGCAGCGCATAGGAAAACACCAGAACAAAAGCGAGCAACTCAAGCAAACCACCCACGTTAATATCTTCAAAACCTGCGCGTCCTGCACCACCAAAAAGTGCGTGCATGATATAGCTGGCGAGTAAGCCCACAAGCACCGAAAGTACAAAAGCAACAAGCGCAGAAAAGCGTACGGCTTGTGGTGTGCGTAGGGGCGGCGGAAGCGGCGCAGAAGCGGAGGCGCTCGAGACAGAAGTGTTCATGCCTTATTGTGCAACATTTTTACGCCTAAAGGTGTGGCTTACGCCCTAAATACTTTAGCTTAGGGCTTAGGATTGCTTTAGGATTTTGTCAAGGTCTTGACACAGTTTATTGGAGCGCTGCAACAAGGGTACTGATGTTGTGTCTGAAGGCTTTGAGGTAGGTGTCGCCACTCGAGCCAACCACACTGAGGGCATCGGTGTATAAGCTTGGCGCAATCTTTGCCCCTGTTTCCTTGGCAATACTTTCTGCAAGTTTTGCGTTGACCACGTTTTCGGTAAAAATAGCTTTGACCTTTTCGCGACGAATCAGGCGAATCAAATCTGCAGTCTCGCGGGCACTTGGGGCGCGTTCTGTGCCGCCGCCAGGAATAACCGTGCCAATGACCTTAAAACCGTAGCGTTTGGCTAGGTAGCCAAGCGCATCGTGATTGGTAACGATTTTTCTGTTATTAGCAGGAATTTTTGCAACCTCGAGCTTTGCCCAGGCATCCAAGTTGGCAACGTCTCGAGCATAGCGGCTTGCGTTGCTCCAGTAAGTATCCTTGCCTTTGGAATCGGCAGCCACGAGCGCATTGCGGATGCGGTACACGTATTGCACCACGTTCATTGGGTTCCACCAGAGATGAGGGTCGAACTCGCCATGGTTATGACCCGCCTCGTCGTGATCTTCTTCGTCATGACCCTCTCCATTGAGTGGCAAAGCGCTCAAGCCCTTTGAGAGTTCAATAATCTTGGCTTGGCTGTTTGCGTTCTTGGCGAGTTTGCTAAACCAGCCCTCGAAACCCATGCCATTCACAAACACCACCTTGGCTGCCGCGAGCACTCTGATATCTTGGGCACTGGGTTGATAGCTGTGCGTATCGCTGTCTCGAGGTACAATGCTGCTCACTTTGATTCGCGTTCCACCAACATTTTTCACCAAGTCCTCGAGGATGCTAAAACTGGTTGCCACCTGAAGTTGGGCATGAGCGAGGCTGGAAAACAGAAATACAACAAAAATAAGAATAAGTCTCACCTCTTAATGATAACGCTTTCTCAATTAACTAAATGAGGATACTCAAGACTTGGCGTAATGACGCTTGCAGTTTTGCTCATCTGCGACGCTTTATACTACTCAGCATGACAAGTACACTTCGCACGCCACCAATGCCCAAAGGCTTACCCCTGGTGGGTCATGTTCTCGAGTTTGCCAAAGACCCATCTGGTTACCTGATGCGTGTGACCGAAGCGCACGGCGAAGTGGTCAACTTAAACTTTGGGAATCGCCAAATGACCGTTATCACACGCCCCGATTTGGTGGCGCTGGTGCTGCGCGATTACGCCAAGAAATTTAAAAAACCCTACCGAGGCTTCCCAGCCCTCAAAGCATTGATTGGCAATGGTCTGCTCTCGAGTGATGGCGACTTTTGGTTGCGCCAGCGCCGCCTTGCCCAACCGGCTTTTCACCGCGAAAAAATTCGGGCATATGGCGAAACGATGCGCCAATACACCTTGACTGCGATTCAATCCATGCCTCAAAAACTGGATATTTTTGAGTTTTGGAACACCCTGACACTCGAGATTGTAGCCAAAACGCTTTTTAATGCTGAAATTGCGGGGCAAAGCAGCCGTGTTGGTCATGCGCTCGAACAAGCCTTACAAGCCAATCGTGCCCAAATGGGGCAGCCTATTCCCTTACCGCTCGAAATCCCACTGCCTGGGCATCGGCGCTTGAAGGCTGCGATTGCCGAACTTGACCAAATAACCTTTGAGTTGATTGCCAAAGAACGCGCCAATCCATCCGAGTACAGTTTGCTTTCAATGCTGGTTGCAGCCAGAGACGAGGATGGTAGCCAAATGACCGATGCCCAACTGCGCGACGAAGCTCTGACTCTGCTTTTGGCGGGGCATGAGACCACCGCCAACGCGCTTTCTTGGGCAATCAGCTTGCTGCTCGAGCACCCGCAGGTGATGGCTGCTGCTTGTACCGAAGCGCGTCGTGTACTGGGCGCAGAAGGTTGTAAGCTCGAGGATATCCCCAAGCTGCCACTGATCAAACAAGTTTGGCAGGAAACCTTGCGCCTATATCCGACCGCATGGAGCATTGGGCGCACGGCACTCGAGGATGTGCAACTTGGCGAGTATTTTATTCCCAAAAAGCAGAATATTATCCTTTCGCAGTATGTGACCCAGCGCAACCCCAAGTATTTTGCCGACCCCAACAGTTTTAAGCCAGAGCGCTGGACAGAAGGCTACGAAAAAAGCCTGCCAGACTATGCGTATTTTCCCTTTAGTGCTGGACCTCGGGTTTGTATTGGCAACATGTTTGCGGAGATGGAGGGGATTATTTTGCTCTCTACGGTGCTATCACAAATCAATTTTGCCAAAGCCGAGGATTATAAAATCGAAATTTATGCAAGCCTAACCATGCGCCCCAAATATGGAGTTTCGGTTCTTGCCAAGCGCAACTAGGCGACTCGAGACCTGAGTTACAGGTAAGGGCGTGGGTTGACATACACCCGATTTCGCACCACATGAAAATGCAGTTCATTATCGGGAAATAAGGCTCCGCCACCAACATTGCCAATGATTTGCCCCGTGCGTACATCCTGTCCTGCTATAACATTGGGGTATTGCAAGTTCCCATACACTGTGACCAAACTGTCGAGGTCATCGGTGTGGGCAATCAGGACGTAGTAGCCATAGTTTGAACCGATGGTCTCGACCCCCACTACAGTTCCATCTGCCACACTCTGCACTGCTGCACCAGATGCACCGCGAATGGACATATAGTCATTGCCTTCGGTTCCAAAGTCAGAGTAAACACTTCCCCCAGGCATTGGAAACAAAAACCGCCCAACTCGAGTGGGCAAAGCAATCGGTGTAGCCTTGGCAATTTGTACGGCGGCGCGGGCTTGGCGTTCACGCTCGAGCACGGCTGCCCGTTCACGGGCTTGTTGGTTACGAATCCGTGCAATGCGAGCAGCTTCTTCGGCTTTGCGCTGGGCTTCAGCGCGGCGCTTGCGCTCGGCTTCGATAGCGCGCTGGCGGCGGATTTCTGCAAGTCGCCTTTTTTCTCGCAAAATGCTCGAGTACAAGCTCGAGGCACTAGCGCTTGCAGCTTGGGCGCTTCGGAT
>JBKBVO010000046.1:0-14766 GCA_046289535.1 Deinococcales bacterium
TAAAACCCATGCTGGTGTCTATGCTTTTGCCATGAAGCACGGCGCAGGCGCTTGCCCCATTGCCGATGTGCAAACTGATGATTTTGAGCTGCTCGAGTGGGCGCTCTAAAAAAGCCGCAGCCTGCCCTACTACATAGGCGTGGCTGGTGCCATGAAAGCCGAAACGCCGAAACGGGAGTTCTCGAGGCAGCGCATAACGATAGGCGTATTCGGGCAGTGTGGCATGAAAAGCGGTGTCGAAAACCGCAACATTGGGCAGACTGGGCAAAATAGCAAGTGCTGCTTTGATACCGACTATGTTGGGTGGGTTGTGTAAAGGCGCAAATTTGGCATTTTGCTCGAGTACCAAGAGCACGGCGTCTGTAACGAGTATGGGTTTTTGAAAGGTATCACCCCCGTGCACCACCCGATGCCCCACTGCCATCACGCTCGAGAAATCTTCACGCCGGGCAATGGCTGCCAGTGCTTCGGCATGGTTGGCAGCACTCACTTTAAGGATTTGGTCACGCCACACATAAGCAGCTTGCGACGTGCCAATGCGCTCGATTTGCCCTTTGCTCAGCGTTGTTTTATTGCTGGTGTCCAAAACCGCATACTTGAGGCTCGAGCTACCTGCATTTAAGACAAGTATGTTCATAGCGCAATTTTACTGCAACTGATAGAATACCGTTATGTTGCAACTGGTGACACGCCAACAAGAGTTGCGCTTGCGCTTACTGGCAAAACTCTATTCGGGTTTTGTCGAGGATGCCCACGCGTGGTTTGACCTTGATAAACTCGATTTACAGAGCACTCCAAATATCCCCAGAGCTGCTCCAGACGACGAGCAGGCTCCAGAATTGCCTCGAGCAGACTTTAGTACCCCACCTAGCCCTTCTGAGGCTCGAGCTGCAACACTGTATTTGCTCGAGCGTGGCTTGCTTTTAGCACTACCCTCCGAGACTTTACAGGAACAAAACATAGACCCTGCAAAATTGATGCTGCGCTTAACCGCCAACGGTGTGGATGTCTTGGAAAACTTTGCCCTTGCCAATTACCAACGCGCCACTGAACAGCCGATTGGTTTTGGTGTGTCCCAGGCGCCTCGAGAGGAAGGAATGCCATTAGCGGAAGTTAAATCATGAATCTGGAAAAACAACTCGAGCAACGCTGGGTGCGGTTTTGTTTTGGGTTGGCAGTGGCGGCACTCGGTTTATTTGCGCTGCAATTTATTTTTGGCTCCTTTCGTGGCATCATCCAAGAACTCTCGAGTGTGTTTTTATTGGGTGGTTTAAGTTACTTGTTTGCTTATTTGTTTCACCCGCTGGTGGTTTGGCTGCAAAAATATAGAGTGCGGCGCGAGTTAGGTTTAGTGGTGGCGTTCGTGATTGTGTTGCTCTTTTTAGCGCTCTCGACACTACTGATTGGTACGGTCGTGCAAGAACTCGCGCTCTTTGCCAAAAAGCTCCCCGCGCTTGTGACTTCGGTGCAGACTCAAATCAACACTTGGATAGACGAACTCGAGCAGGTGCGCGGTCAGAACCAACAAATCCGCGACCTCATCGACCAAGGCACCAAAGCACTGCAAGAAGCCCTCTCGAGAATTGTGCAAAATGTGTTGGGCTTGCTGCAAAGTACCAGCACTGGTCTGGTCACGCGCACCTTGGGGGTTTTGGGCGGTGTGGTGCAGTTTTTTCTGATTTTAATCGTTGGTACTTACATGCTTGGTGCATTCGAGAGCATTGGCAAGACTATGCTTGGGTTGGTGCCTGTACGTTTTCAGGGACGTGTGCTCGAGTTTAGCCAAGATATTTCGGTGGCGATAGGTGGCTACATTCGTGGGCAGCTTTTGATTGCGGCGGCTGTTGGGACAATGGTTGGTGTAGGCTTGGCGGTTTTAGGCGTACCTTTGGCACTTGCTTTGGGGTTTATCAGTGCAATTTTTAATATTATGCCCTATTTGGGGGTCATTATCTCGATTGTGCCAGCGCTTTTGCTTGCCAGCCAGTTTGGGGTGGTCACCATGATTTTGGTAGTGCTTGTTTTTGTGATTGCCAACCAGGTTGAAGCACTGGTTTTAAGCCCAAACATTTTGGGGCGTACTACCGAATTGCACCCAATTACGATTATTTTAACGATTATTGCGGGAGCAAGCATTTTGGGCGTATTTGGTGGCTTGTTAGCAGTGCCGCTTGTGGCGCTGGCAAAGTTGCTGGTTTATAAGCACTGGATTGGCTCAAAGTGGCATTCGGGAACTCTCGAGCCAGTATTAAATTCAAAAGTGGCAGAGGATGCCAGCGCAAATCCAGAAACCACGAATTAAATTTGCTGCTCGAGTTCTTGCGCACTTAAAAACCCTGTTGCACCGTTCACAAAACTCAACTTGTGTGAAGCAAAACGCACCAATCGAGCCAGCGCCATTCGCCCGTTGCCCGAGCGCTGATAAAAAAATATGCAAAACTCGAGAACAACGCATCTCCTGCACTAATTGTGCTTTTGCTGGTTTGTACACTGGCAAAACACCGCAAAACCTCGAGTGCGGTGTGCTGTAGATTGGGAAGGCGCTCCGCACATAAATGATAGCGCGCTGGTTGGTTTCCATGAGCACCGCATAAATCCAAGAATTCTTGGTGCGGCACCGCGATAACCCAGACAGCGCTCGAGCCGCATGGTTTGAACTCGAGGATAAAGCCCCACTCTTTCAAGCTAAAAGTTAAAGTTAAAGCTCCACAACCTCGAACTCGAGCCGAACAGGTTCGATGCCACCAATCGGTTCAAGGGTTGGTAAGTTCTCGAGCAGGTCTTCGCCAACACCCTTATAACTTGTGAACTCGAGGGTGTCTAAATTGAGGGTACAAAGGTGTCCGGTCCACTTAGCGCCCAAATCCATAAAAATATGTTGCCCAACGCGTGTCGGTGCAGACACGGGTGTGTGCCCGTGCACCGAGAGCAGCACACCCTCAGGAAGCGCAAACGGACCATCTTCGGGACGCGCCCAGACCATGCTGTCCTCGAGACTGCGATACCCCTTGACTTGTACAGGGGCAGCATGGACACACAAGATATCGCCTTTCTCGCCGCCCACATGGCGATAGGTGTATTCGGTGCGATTGGCATACTCAAGCAACTCTGGAGGTAAACCCCAATCGCCAAAGGCATCTGGCTCACCGCCCGAATCCCAGCCGCCATATTCCACAATAACGGTATCGCCACCATTTTGAATCCAGTTTTGCATTGATAAAAGTGCATCGCCACGCCGTAATTCGCTGGGTTCACGCTTAAAACGATCAAAGCACTCATCTACCTCGAGAACAATCGCCTCGTGGTTACCGCGCAGAAGCGTCATACGCCCATCATCTGCGAGCTTTGAGAGCAGTTTGATGGTATCACGGTTACGATGCCCACGGTCTATGGCATCGCCTAAAAAGACAAAAGTGGTATCGGTGGGAACGCGCTCGAGCAACCCCTCGAGCAAATCTGCCCTGCCATGCAAGTCGGCGATTGCGAGTTTCAAGACTTCACCTTCATAAGTGACTAGTTTATACCATCAAAACGCCAAATGTGGCATTTTACATCGAATGCTTTGTCCACTCAATGCTTGGACTTTTCTAGTGCTTTGCTCAAAGTCTTTGCACTCACAAATACAAGGCATTGTCTTTGCACTTGTATACAAGGCATTTTGGTCATACTCATATGGTACGCCAAAAACTTAGGATTTTCGCTCACAGTGCACTGAGCTGCTCAAGATGATGTTCAAGCAATCCTTGACGGCGGTCATTGAAAAAGCTCGAGTGAATAGGAAAGTCACTGCTTTCATTGCTCGATGAATGGTGCGCCCGATCCGAATCGAACGGATGACCTAAGCCTTAGGAGTGCCTCGCTCTATCCTACTGAGCTACGGGCGCACGCAAGCCTTGGTAAGATACCACAAGCCTTGCAAATTGCAATATTTGCTTATGCACTTACAGCAGAAAGGAATCAATATGCAGCTCTATCTTATCCGTCACGCCCAAGCCGAAGACCCAAACCCCACTCTCGTCGATGCAGACCGCAAACTCACACTTAAAGGTCAGGCACAAGCCAAAGCCCTGAAAAAAAGTCTTGCACTACTCGAGGTGCGTTTTGATTTGCTTATTTCCAGTCCATGGCGACGCGCACGCCAAACCGCAAGCGCACTCGAGGGGGTCACCGAGCATCTCGAGGTCTCGGAATTACTGGCGCAAAGCCCGAGTCAGGCATTGCTGCGTTTGCTTTCGGAAAAAAGCCAAAACACAGACTGTCTGGCACTGGTGGGGCATCAACCGTGGTTGGGTGATTTAACCAGTATGTTGCTTTTGGGCAATTCGGAGTTTGGAGCTGTTTTTGAGTACAAAAAATCCAGTATTTATGCGCTCGAGTACACCCCAAGCCAAAGTTATTTGCGTTTTGTTTTACCGCCTTCGGTTGTGCGTAACTTGTCCTGAGTACCGATGCGTAACTCGTCTCGAGTACCGGTGCTGCGCTTGAGTTCGTCAGCAGCCAAAACCAATTCCCGCCCATACGCCCGAAAAAACAGTTCGCCTTGCTTGCTTGCCTCCCACAGCTCGACTCGAGGGGTCTCGAGAGCAGAAAGTCGAATGATGATTTGCTCTTTTTGAATGCTCACATCTAAATCTCGTACCCGTCCAGATCTCGAGCGCTCTAAGTATTCGGCAAGACGCAAACACGCCGATAAACGCAATAAACGCAGTTCATCTTCACTCTCGAGCAGGCGCTTAAAACTACCCAGTTTGGGGTCGCCCTTGCGGTGATACTGCACCAAAAGCGCCAACAAGACTTGTTCGCGATGCGTTAGTCCTGGCATCTGGGTGTTCAAAACCAAATATGCACCATGCTTGTGGTGGTCGTGATAAGAAACTGCCATGCCGATATCGTGCAAATAGGCTGCTGCATCGAGCAATAGTGCATCGTTTGCGTTATAGCCGTGCAGTGGTTGCAATGCAGCAAAAAGTTTTCTCGAGAGCGAGCGCACATGGTTGGTGTGTTGGAGGTCTTGTTTATAATGTGCAAACAAGTTCTGCACACTAAAAACCCGAACTTCTGGCAGCAGGTGTGGCGGGTTTGGCAGAAATTCTCTGTAGAATGCACCTTCGCGCACACCCTGCCCCGAAATAGTCAGGCTTTTTAAGCCACATTCACGCAGCACAGTACGGTAGACCAATGCACCTGCCAAAATAGCGTCTGCACGGTCTTGATGAATCCCCGCAATGCTGCTGCGTTGGTCACTTGGTAACCTGAGCAATTCCAAAATTAACTGCTCGAGCGCTTCACGTTTGAGTTCATAGCCATGCAGAGCATCAAAAGGATAATCCTCTCGCTTTTGTACCGCTCGCGCCAAATTGCGAATTGTGCCGCCCATAGCAATAAGCGGTGCGGGATCGCGCCGTATTTTTTCAAAAGTGGTTTCCAGATGCTGGCGTACATATTTTTCCAACTGGCGTACTTCGGTATCTGAAGTGTGTTTGCTGTGTAAAAATTGCTCTGTCAGGCGCACATACCCAAGCGGGAATGCCTGCCCACCTGCAAACAGCCGTGCCTCGAGGCGCGAAATCTGGGCGCTGCCACCTCCCAAATCCATCACCCAAGCATTGGTGGTTTGAAAACTGTTGGCAACCGCCAGCACGCCGTACTCGGCTTCTTGGCTACCGCTTAAAACCCGAAACTCGAGTGGGAAACCCTCAAGTTTTTCTAAAAAGTCTTTGCCATTCGCGGCTTCGCGTATTGCACTGGTGGCAATCACTGTCAGTTTGCCAAGATTGGTGGCTTTGGCAAAATCCAGATAGAGTTTTATCGCACCCAGACCACGCTCCGAAGCTACTTCGGATAATTTTCCGCTTGCGGCAAAACCTTCACCCAAGCGCACACTCTCGCGGATTTCGTCGGTGAGTCGAAACCATTTGCCCGTTT
The DNA here is from genome assembly GCA_046289535.1 of Deinococcales bacterium. GTDB lineage: Bacteria > Deinococcota > Deinococci > Deinococcales > JAAFIG01 > JAAFIG01. The sequence continues at coordinate 5,926 of JBKBVO010000046.1, forward strand.
TGAATTCATAAACTACCAGCCGTGCCGTGCCACTTCCCATGTCAACAATGCCGATGCGCTTCATTGGGCAAGCATAACAGTTATGCCAGCAGCAGCGTATCTAAGTCCACTAAGCCAATGTTTAAGGCATGCAGTGCCGCTTGGGTTCTCGAGCGCAGCCCAAGTTAATTCGAGACATGGGTTTTAACTGTGCGCTCTTCGGTATTCAATTCGCGAGCAATCAGTTCATTGGCATAGCTCTTGGCAATCAGGCGCAAGGTATCAGTCTCGCGTGGGGTTAGGCTCTCAGACCTAGCTGGGGTAAATGTTTGGCAGCTGCGGCAGAAAGCTGCACTTCCTTGCAGCGTGAGACTGCACCAAATTTGAGTCGTCAAGACTTCTGAAAGCATGTAAGTCCACACAGCAATGCGGTATTCTGGTCTTATGATTGATTACGCGGTCTTGTGCATCGAAAACCAAACAGAAGGACTAGCAGCCGTGCGTGAGCTGTTGCCTAGCAGCCAATATCGCGAAGTGGCACTCGAAAACGTGCCAGACGATAACCCTAATATTCGGCGCGTACTGCGAACCTTAGTCGAAATCAAAAATATCCCATTAGTTTTAACATTGGGCGGTAGTTTTATCGGTGTGCGTGAGCGCGTACCCGAAATTACGCTCGAGGTGATCGAGCGCCAATTGCCGGGTCTTGCAGAGCTGATGCGCCTTGCAGGAGTACAAAAATCTCGCCGTGCAGCATTGTGGCGCGGTGTCGCAGGTTGGAAAAATAAAAGCGTTGTCATTAACCTGCCTGCTCAGGACACTCAAACTGCGCTCGAGGCAATTGTACCACTCTTACCTTTAACCGTTTCGAGTATTGGGTAAATGGAACAGCAAGCGATTATTCAGGAATCGGGGCGCTTGGATATTGCGCTTTCTAAAGCGGCGGGTATCTCGAGGGCGCTAGCACGGGTCTGGCTCGAGTCTGGGGCTGTGCGCTTAAACGGTACAGCAGTGCAAAAAGCCAGTCATGTTCTAAAAGGCGGTGAGCAGCTTTCTTGGGTGGCTCCACCAGCCCAGCCTAGCGAAATCCTGCCCGAAAATATTCCGTTGAGCATTCTGTACGAGGACGAGTTTTTATTGGCGATAGATAAGCCTGCAGGAATGCTGGTGCATCCTGCGGCGCATGTGTACAGTGGTACGCTGGTGAACGCGCTCCTTGGACGTGTACCGCTTGCACTCGAGGGTGAGGATTTTGGTGTAGAAGGCTACCGACCAGGTATTGTGCACCGTTTAGACCAAGACACCAGTGGTGTGATTGTAGTGGCAAAAACCCGCGAGGCGCACGGCAAGCTCGGTAGCGCCTTTGCCAACCGCCAAACCAAAAAGTACTATTTGGCAATCACGGTGGGCGTGCCAGACAATGTCACAGTCAATGCCAGCATTGGGCGGCACCCAACGATTAAAACCCGCATGAGTGTGGCTGGAACCAATGCACGCGATGCCCAGACCGATTTCTTTGTGCTGCATACTGCGCCCAATCGTCACGCGCTGGTGCGTTGCCGTATCCACACGGGGCGCACCCACCAGATTCGAGTGCATTTGCAACATCTAAAAACCCCGATTTTGGGCGATGATGTTTATGGCAAACCCTCGAGCCTGATAGACCGTCAGGCACTGCACGCCTATAGTCTCGAGTTTCAGCATCCGATTACTATGGCGTGGCTCAAAATCGAATGCCCACTGCCCGAAGATATGCACCAAGCCTGGATGGCGCTCGGTGGGACAGCTCTCGCGTTGCTATAGGCTGCATTGGGCGGTTGAAGTGGTGGTGTTTATGTTCTTGACTCAGAAAAGTCAGTATGTATTGACTGCATCCTTGTTGTAGCCCCGAACAGCTGTGTCACTCCAATCAAAATATCAAGGCTCGAGACACCTACCTCGAGCCTTTCACAGCCAATGCTGTTCATTTTCCTGCGAATTCGCAGAATTTTTGAACAATGTATTTAGCGTGGGATTTGTAGCTTCTGTCCAACTTTAATGAGGTCTGGATTGGATACGCCACTGGCTTTGGCAATAGCAGCGACATGGCTTGCATCGCCGTAGTATTTGACCGAAATTGCGCTCAGGGTTTCGCCGGGTTTCACGATATGGTACTCGTCGGGCAAGTTCACATAGGCTGGCTTTTTGGCTTCTTCGGCTTGAACGGCTTCCTTGGCTTTGGCTTTGGCTGCCTCAACAATTTGTAACTCGTCGGACATGATGCGGTTAGCACCTGCTTCTTGGGCAAGTTTAACTGCTAAATTAAATTCGTGCTGTGAATCCACAGCGCCGCGCAAGACTACGCCATCGCCGCTTTGCAGCACCGCAATTGGGTCGTCACGCAATTCTGGGTCTGCTTGGAAGGCAGCAAAAACGGCTTTAGAGAGAGCGTTTTTGTCAATAGCTTCTTGAATTACGGTGTCGTCTACAGTCTCAACCTGGCTCGCTTGGGCTTCTTCTGGGGCAAGCACAGTCACGTTGCTGACATCAACATTTTTAATACCGTTGATGCCACGCGGCAGGGTCTCGAGAAAGTTTTTAACTGAATCGCTGGCAACTACTCCATTCCAATACACTGTTCCCCCACGTTCGGTAAAAGTAATGGATTGATTTGCCAAAAACGGATACTTTTTCATTTCGTCTTTGAGACTATCGGTTGCGCTTTTTCCAAATGGCCACATAATAATGCCCTCCTTTAAGGTCTAAGGCAGAGTATAGCGATTTTCTGCAATAAACACACTATCCAAAAGTATAAAAATTGCGCCCCCTTTCGGGGGCTGGGGGAGGGATGTATGGAGGCATTGGTTTTGGGCAACACCTACAGCTTCTGACATTAGACCTGATTGATGAGAATTTGACTCGAGCAATGCAAGTTTTGTTACAAAGTCTCTTCTTGGCGGATTGGGAAAGCGCGAATAACAGTATCTTTGTCTTCTAAACGCATTAGTTTTACACCTTGGCTCGAGCGTCCATAACTCGAGACTTCTTCGACTCGAGTACGGATGGCAACACCACCAGCACTCAAAACCATCAATTCTTCATCGCCGCCAACGCGTTCCAAGCTCACTAGATTACCTGTTTTATCTGTAACCTTTAAGGTAATTACACCTTGTCCGCCGCGTCCCTGTACAGGGTATTCAGCAATTGGAGTGCGCTTACCATAGCCATTTTCTGATACCGCCAGCAACTCGCCGGTATCGTCGGGCTGTACAATGGTCATACTCACCACAACATCTTTATCTTTGAGGCGAATACCAATCACGCCTTGGGTAGCACGTCCAGTGGCGCGCACATCGTTTTCAGCAAAGCGGATGCTTTGTCCGTCTTGGGTGGCAAGCACAATTTGCTCCCCTGTTTTGACCACTGCAACCTCGATCAAGTCATCATTCTCGAGCAAGTTAATGGCAATTAAGCCTGCGGATGTAATATTGCTATACTCGGAGATATCGGTCTTTTTAACAATGCCTTGCTTGGTACAAAAAATTAAAGCCCCTTCAACTTGGAAATCCTTGAGGTCAAGAATGCTGGCTACGCTCTCTTCGTCGCGCAGTGGCAGCACATTGCGTAAATGAACGCCTTTTGCGTCACGCCCTGCTTCGGGGATATCAAAAATTTTCTCGCGGAACACACGCCCTTTATCGGTAAAGAACAACAGATAATCGTGGGTGCTGCCAATCAGCAGATTGATATTGGTGTCTTCTTCGCGCAGCTTGCCAGCATTGCTGCCGCGCCCAGCTCGAGCTTGCACGCGGTATGCCTCGAGTGCGGTGCGCTTAATGTAGCCAGCTTTGGTGACAGTGATCACCATGTCTTCTACCGCAATCAGGTCTTCTTTGGTGATGTCCTCGGAAAGGTCAGTGATGACGGTGCGGCGTTCGTCGCCGAATTTGTCGCGTAAATTGGTGATTTCCTTGACGATTTCGTTCCATAAAATGCTGCTGTCGCCAAGGATGCCTTCCAAAAAGCCAATCGTGCCCAAAAGTTCGCGGTACTCTTCATTCAGGCGGTCTCTGGATAAACCTGTCAGGGTTTGCAGACGCATGTCTAAAATCGCTTGGGCTTGGGGTTCGCTAAAGGCAAAGCGCGCTTGTAGCGCATCTCGAGCCTCGGCAGCGCCTTGTGATGCGCGAATGATGCTGATGATTTCATCTATATTATCGAGGGCTTTTAATAGACCTTCTAAAATATGCTCTCTAGTACGAGCTTTTTTGAGGTCATACTCGGTGCGTTTGGTGACCACAACCTTACGGTGCTCGAGATAGTGCACCATTGCTTCTTTGATTGGTAGTACTTTGGGCGCACCGTTGACAATTGCTAAATTGATGATATTAAAGCTGCTTTGCAACTGGGTGTGCTTGTAAAGTTGGTTTAAGACCAAATCGGGTAGGGTACCGCGTTTGAGTTCAATGACAATGCGCACAGGGTCTTTGCGGTCTGATTCGTCGCGCAGTGCAGAAATATCGGGGATTTTGCCTTCTTTGTAGCAGGCAGAAATCGTCTTCATAAAGTTTTCTTTGTTGACTTGATAAGGCACTTCGGTAATCACAATTTGTGAGCGTCCCTTAATTTCTTCGATGCGTGCTTTGCCGCGCAGACGCACGCTGCCCTGCCCCGTTGCATAGGCTTCGCGGATGCCTTTTTTGCCCAAACGCCCACCTGTTGGGAAATCCGGACCAGGTACAAACTGCATCAGCTCGTCTAGGGTGATATCGGGGTTTTTGATGATTGCAAGTAGTCCATTACAAATCTCGGTTAGATTATGCGGCGGGATATTGGTCGCCATGCCCACAGCGATGCCGACTGCACCGTTGACCAGCATGTAAGGAAAAGCTGCAGGCAGCACGGTGGGTTCTTGATGCGATTCATCGAAATTAGGGCGAAATGCGACCGTTTCTTTTTCGATATCCTCGAGCATGGCTTCGCTCGCTTTGGTCATACGCGCTTCGGTATAGCGGTAGGCAGCAGGTGGGTCGCCGTCCAGAGAGCCAAAGTTACCTTGCCCATCGACCATCAAATAGCGCAAGTTCCACCACTGTGCCAAGCGCACCATGGCTTCGTAAATCGGAGAATCACCGTGTGGGTGGTACTTTTTAATCACTTCGCCAACTACACCTGCGCTCTTGATGTGCTTGCGGGTAGAAGCCATATTTAAGTCCGAGTGCATCGCATACAAAATGCGGCGCTGCACCGGCTTTAAGCCGTCACGTACGTCAGGCAAGGCGCGTTCGACGATTGTGGACATCGCGTAGGTTAAAAACGCTTCTTTGACTTCATCGGTGATATTGACTGGGATAATTTCTGACACGTTGATAGCTCCTTTGTAAACGCGCCATTATAACACAAATGGGTTTTATTCTGCAAATAACAGAATAATATTCCTCGAGATAACCATAAAGTCACCGAATGGCTCTTAGTGTTTGGCGAAGGAGAATTGACCAATGAAAAAATATCTTGCAAGTGTCTTGGTGCTTTTTGTGATTGTCGCTTGTACTCCAAGACCAGCGCAAAACACGACTCCAGTCTCGAGTTTTGTTCTGCCAAGCAATGTAAAGGCTGGTCAAGCTGTGCTGTTCTCGAGCAGCGCTGCGGATGCCGACGGTGATGTATTGACCCAAACGTGGTCGTTTGGCGATGGAGGGCGCGCGGGTGGCTCGAGCGTCGCGCACCAATTTGACCAAGCAGGTACCTACACCGTGACCTTGACGGTGCGTGACACCAAGGGTGCAAGCCATAGCAGCAGCCAAAGCCTACAAGTTGCAGCAGGTACTCCCCTTGGCGCACCCATCGCTGTGGAAGCGCGGGTGCGCGATAGCACGGGCATACCGCTTTCGGGGGTGGAAATCAGGTTGCGCCAAACTCTGCTTGGAATCACCGATACCACAGGAAATGCTACCGTATCGGTGCCGACAGCAGCAGCATTGTCTTTGAGACTCAATAAAACGGGCTACGCCGAAGGGATTATCGCGCTCGAGTATCCAAGTGGCAGTAACGCCAGCAATGCTTATTTTGAAAGCACGATGCTGCCTCGAGCCACCGCGCAAGTGCTTGATGCGGGCATAGGTGGTTCTTTAGTGGGTGCGGATGGTGTGACACTGCAACTTCCCGCTAATGCGCTCGAGCGCCCCGATGGCACACCCGTAAACGGTATGGTCAATGTTTCAATGACCCCCTTGGATGTAACCCAAAGCGCTGGTTTGCGCACTTTTCCTGGCGCTTTTGCTGGACTCGAGCCAAATGGTAACCGCACAGGGATTGTTTCGCTGGGCACTACCGAATTTGCTCTCGAGCAAAATGGACAGCGCCTCAATTTACGCCCGGGTAGTAGTGCAGTTGTGCGTCTGCCGATGTACGCCAACAGCGATTTAGGCGGTATGGTCTATACCCCTGGCAGCAGCGTGCCGCTTTGGTCTTTGGACGAACGCACAGGAATTTGGGTGCAGGAGGGTACAGGCACGGTGGTGAGTACCCCAACGGGTTTGGCACTCGAGGCGCAAGTAGGGCATTTTTCGTGGTGGAACGCCGATTTGCGCTTTGTCCCGAGCCGCCCCAAACCCAAGTGTGTCAACGACACACCAGGGCAATACGATGCCATTTTTGCCCAAGCCGCGTTTTGCAAATTCCTTGCCGAAATAGACAGGGGTACAAGTGCTCAAAATACCGCACCACGCTTGCCCGCTTACGCCGTAAGCAGCGATTTGCCAATAGGGGGCAATGTCGCGCTCGATGTACCTGCGGGCGTGAATATTCGCTATACGGGTTGTATCGCGGGTGGGCAGTTTTGCGGCACAGTGGTGAGAAACTTCAGCGCCAACTCGAGCGAGAGTTTTGAGGTGCGACTCAAGCGCAGGGATACCGAAGCAATCGAGTTACCCTTTGATGCCGTGCGCACAATCAATGCCCGCAAGCGTTTTGAATTCGCTGGTTTGGGTGCTCAAAACGCCGTCAAAATCACGCTCGAGCGTGTGGCGGGTTCGGCTTTTGTCGGGGCTGCTGTGCTCCTGAATGCCGCGGGCGACAACCTGGTTTCCGGCAATCTTGGTAGCACTGTGCTCGTGCTCGAGAAACGCCTTTTCAGCACTGAAAAGCATATTCTTGAGCTTGTGCCAACAACCAATGGGGCTGTGCGTGTGCGGCTCGAGCGCATCAATCTTGCCGATACGGGCGCATGGCAGACCATCGGCGAACTGCCTAGCAATTTTAGCTTCGAGACTCGACCACAACTTGCAGTCCATCCAGAAGGTCATGCCGCAACAATTTGGTCGGGTAAGCAAAACGTTTCGCCTTCGCTGCATTCGGTGTTGGTCTCAACTTTTGAGGCAAGCACCAACACTTGGGGGGCAGTTGCGCTGCTCGAGCAGGTACAGTTTTCATCGCCAGAACCGGTGATTGCACTTGCCATGAACCGTGACACACTGGCACTGTGGTCACAACTCACTGCACAGGGTGCGCGCTTATTGCGTTGGGCAAGAAAACCGGCGGCGGGCGTTTGGAGCAGCCCCGCAACGCTCGAGACTGCAAGTGCAGGAAAGCACATTGTTGCACGTCAGGTTTATGTTTTGCCAAATGGAGATGCAGTAATAAGCATTTTTGAAGATGGCAATGGTTCGGGCAATCAAATTCGCTTGGGTTTTTACAGTGCCAGCAGCAATACCTGGACACTCGGAGCAGCATTGCCAACCAATGGTTCTGCCAACTTGCCAATTTTGCAGCTCGAGCCAGATGGTACGCCAATCTTGCTCTACACCGATTTTGCCCCAACCTTGGGGGTGTTCGCACGCCGTTACTCGAGTGGCGCTTGGCAAGCCGCAACAACTGTATTTTCGCCAGCGGCTCAACCCGATATCGAATCGTTGCGTTTTGTTGTTGTGGGTGGGCGAGGGCTTGCAGCGCTGTCTCAAAATGGCACACTGCGCCTCAGGGCGCTCGAGGGCGCGACTTGGAAACCCGAGCAGAGCTTTGCGGGCGTTAACTCGCGGATTGCTGTCGATGGTGCTGGTAATGCGACGCTGCTCTATCGTGAATTTGCCAATCCTGCCGCGCTTTTGGTGCGAACCTACGCTTTTGCCTTGGATACTTGGTCTGCTCCGCAAACCCTGACCGATAATTCAATGGGTGGAGTAATTACAACAGAATTTCACTTGGTGGTCAATTCAAACGGCGATGCGGCGGCGGTTGTTGCAAAAGACCGGCAAAGTTTGTTCGTGTCTCGAGTGGGTGGGCTGTGGTCCGCCCCCGCTGCAGATGCGCAGGCAAAAGATTCGCTGCTCGGCATAGATAGTGCTGGACGGGTTTTGCGCCTGCGTTTTACTTTTGACACCACCGCCCAAAAATATGTGGTTCAAGCCAGACGCGATGCATTGCATCAATAGGGTACCTCGAGCCACACGTTCTGCTGTATGCTGCAGCCCGTTTTATGCTTGTTTTGGGAATTGATACCTCTTGCGACGACACTGGCGTGGGCATTGTGCACAATGGGCAAATACTCGCCAACGTGATTGCCTCACAAAGTCTGCACCGCGCCTTTGGTGGGGTCATGCCCGAACTCGCCTCGAGAGCGCACCTAGAAAGCATTGATACGGTGGTGGGTTTAGCGCTCGAGGATGCAAAAATACAACTAGGGGACATAGACGCGATTGCCGCAACGCGCGGACCCGGTTTGGCGGGTTCACTCCTGGTGGGCTTTGTCTATGCCAAAGGTTTGGCATTTGCGCTGCAAAAAACCTTTTATGCAATGCACCACTTGGAAGGTCATATCCAAAGTGCGCTGGCGAGTGCACCACAGCTCGAGCCGCCATTTTTGGCGCTGATTGCTTCGGGCGGGCA
>JBKBVO010000047.1:0-14680 GCA_046289535.1 Deinococcales bacterium
TGCACTCGAGCATTTTTCATGACTTTTGCTGCCCTTTTTACCCTTGCCCTTGCGCCAGCCTTATTTTGGTTTTGGTTTTTTGCGCGGCGTGACCGCAATTCAGAACCTGCGTGGCTGTTATTTCGTACCTTTGCCTGGGGCATGGCAATGGTCGTGCCCGCTGCCTTGCTCGAGCTTGGTCTCTCGAGCTTACTTGGAAGCAATATCATGTTTCTTTTGGTTGGTCTTATTGAAGAAGGTTGTAAGCTCCTCGCGGCACTGTCTGTAACCAAACGCCGCGAATTCGACGAACCGATAGACGGGCTGATTTATGCCACCGCCGCCGCGCTCGGTTTTGCCACGCTCGAGAATGCTTTTTATTTGCTCGAGCACGGTGCAAGTCTGATTTTATTGCGCGGTCCAATTTCAACTTTGGGGCATATTTTGTTTGCGGGGGCATGGGGTTATGCCATGAGTCTCAAGCGTTTTGGAGGCGGCGACTGGCTGTTGCGAAAAGGTTGGCTACTGGCAGCTTTATTGCACACCATTTTTAACTTTTTGCTGCTCGGAGCCGGCGGAGAATCTGGATTCGAGTGGCTGCTTTTGCCGTTTAGTGGCTTAATGATTGTGATGTGGCGCTTGACAGGTTGGTACTACACTCACAGCAAGCAACTACCCGCAAAACAGCCCCCGCCACAAAGTACCGAGCCTCTGGTTTAACAACCGTCCATAGGCAACTCAGTACCAACTTCAATTCTTAACTGCATCATTAAAAAACAAGATTTTGTCGCAGCATTGAGCAGCTTCTCTGATTTACCCCCGAGCAGTACTTATTGAGTACAGCAGTCAGAAAGCCATGCAAGCGCAATCGTCGTTTGAACGGTAAGCCACTTAAAATTTCGAGTCTTGGCATCCTCAAAGGTGATTTGGGTAGCAGTTTAATTTAAGCCGTTTAAGTTTGAGTGAGCGAAACTGCAACAAAATAGCGCGATGCCTAGGGCAAAACGCCAGGGGCTACTCTGGCTGTATACTCAAAAATCGTGAAATATCCCAATGCACTCATCCAGCTTATCCGCGAACTCGGCCGCCTGCCCGGAGTCGGTCCCAAAAGCGCCCAGCGCTTGGCATTTCACCTTTTTGCCTCACCCAAAGAAAGCGTGGAAATGCTTGCCCGAGCGCTGCTCGAGGCAAAAAACGAACTCAAACTCTGCCCCGTGTGTTTTAATATCACTGACCAAGAACGCTGCGCAGTCTGCGAGGATACCCGCCGTGACCAGAACACCATTTGCGTAGTTGAAGAACCCGGCGATGTGATTGCAATCGAGCGCAGTGGCGAGTTTAACGGCTTATATCATGTTCTGCACGGCGTTTTAAGCCCAATGAATGGCGTTGGACCCGACCAACTCAAAATCAAACCCCTGCTCGAGCGCTGCAAAACCATGCTCGAGAACGGCACACTCGAGGTGATTTTAGCCACCAGCACCACCGTCGAGGGTGATGCCACCAGCCTGCATTTACAACGCAACCTCGAGCCGCTTGGAGCCAACGTCACACGCATCGCTTACGGGCTGCCTGTGGGTGGCTCGCTCGAGTATGCAGATGAAATCACGCTAGGGCGAGCGATTGCAGGGCGGCAAAAAGTCAAATAGAAATTCTAATCCTCGCGGCGCTTGCTACCAAAGCCGTGATCGCGGCGCTTGCTACCAAAACCACCTTCGCGGCTGCCACCACGCGATTCATCGCGGGGCTTGAATCCACCCGAATCGCCACCGCGCCCGAAACCGCGTCCAAATCCGCCACCTTCGCGGGGCTTAAAGCCACCTTCGCGGGTACCTCCGCCAAAACTGCCGCCACCTTCACGACGACCAAAACCGCCCCCGAAACCACCTTCGCGGGGCTTAAAGCCACCTTCGCGCCTACCTCCTCCACCAAAGCCGCCTTCACGCGGACGGAAGCCACCATCGCGGTTTCCATCACGCCTGCCACCGCCAAAGCTACCCTCACGACGACCAAAACCTTCGTCATCGTCGCGACGCTCACGCTTGACTGGGGCTGGAGAATCACCAATACCTGCCTTCTCGAGCTTTTTCTCGAGCTTGCGGACAATGGTGGTCAATTCTTCGATACGGGCGGTCAAAACACCAAGTTGCAGTTCAACGCCGCTCATCTCTTCTTCGGACATTGCGGCTGCTTCTTCTTCAGAAGCCAAAACAAAACCATCGTTAATGGTGTCTTCGTCTAAATCGGCAATATCTGGGCTAAAAGCATCCTCGAGAACTTCTTCTTTTTTCTTGCGTGACATAAATTTTCCTCTTTCTGCTCGAAACCACTTGTGTCCTCGAGCGTGCAAGCGGAGATTGTACACGAAATTTAGGGGAGGAAACGCCCTTATTTCCCTAAAAATTTGGCGGGGCGCTTCTCGAGGAAGGCTGCTACGCCTTCCTTGAAGTCGTGACTCGCACCCGCAATGTCTTGTAACTGCCCTTCGTACTCGAGCGCTTCTTCAAAAGTTACAGTCATGGCTTTGTTCAGCGCCCTTTTGGTCAAACCGATGGTCAGGGTTGGTCCTGCTGCCAAGCGCTCGGCGAGGTCTTTGACTCGAGTTTGGAATTCATTATCTGGGTAAACTCGCTCACACAAGCCCATTTTGTAGGCATCTTCGGCACTCACTTTTTCGGCATTGACCATTAAATCAAAAGCGCGGTTGTACCCCACTAAACGCGGCAAAAACCATGTACTACCTGCATCAGGAATTAAGGCAATACCAATAAATGCTTCCACAAACACTGCACTCGAGGCAAAAACACGGATATCGCCAGCCAGCGCAATACTTGCCCCTGCACCTGCTGCTATACCATTGACAGCAGTCACAACGGGCTTGCCCATCAAGCGCATTCTCGAGACCACAGGGCGAAAGGTTTTGTCCAAATGTTCTTTGAGGCTACCGCGAATACCCGCTTTTAAGTCTGCCCCAGAGCAAAACCCGCGCCCATTCCCTGTAATCACCACACAACGCACATCAGGGTCACGTTCAGCTTGGAGTAGCGCCTGCGCCATCGCGGTGAGCATTTCTTCGTTAGCCGCATTGAGCGACTCGGGGCGATTCATCACCAGATAAAAAACATTGTTCTCGAGACGGGTTTCGATAGTATTTGACATAACTGCATCATAGCAGTTATTTGGTCAGTGTCGATAATTGACATAGCGCACCGCTGCACTCAGGCTTATTGCGCCACATCGCTTTACATCCGCAGAGGGGCTGCGAATACGGGCAAAAATACTGTGCACCTAAAACCCAAAATACGCCAACAAGAGCTTTCCCGTATCGAGCAAGGCATTGATATGAGTACGCTCATAGGCGTGACTCGCGTCCACGCCGGGTCCAATCAGCGCACAACGCGCATCGAGTCCTGCACTCCAAGCTGCGCTAGCATCCGAAGAATAATACGGATAAATGTCCACTTTTAAATCTATGCCTGCTTTTGCCGCGACTTGTCGCAAGGTGTGCCCCAGTTGGTAGTCGTAGGGACCACTCGAGTCCTTGACACACAAACTACAGTGCATTTCGCTACTGGTCTGACCTTCACCAATCGCTGCCATGTCCACAGCTACTACTTCGGCAACATCGGGGGCAACTATTCCTGCTGCACCATGTCCGACTTCTTCGTAATTGGTGATGACAAAATCTATTCTCGAGTTAGGTTTTTTCTTGGTGCCAAGCAGCACTCGAGTCACTTCAAGCAATACCGCCACTCCAGCCTTGTTATCTAAAAAGCGCGATTTAATGTAGCCGTTTTCAAATACTTCAGTGCGTGGTTGCCAAGAAACAAAATCGCCCACATTCACACCGAGAGCGCGTACATCGAAGGCGCTCTGAACCGCCCTCGAGTCGAGCACAGCATCGAGGCGCACTTCGAGCGTTTCTGCACTGCGCTTATTCTCTGCCAGCGCATTCCCCCAAACATGGGTGGACTGCCGCACATTGACCACCGTACCCGAGAGCACCCGCCCCGATTGGGTGTGAATCTGGCAGTATTCGCCCTCGACCGTGCCCCAGTCATAGCCACCCACCATCGTCAAGCGCAATCTCCCGTTGTGCTTAATCTCTTTGACCATTGCCCCCAGGGTGTCTACATGTGCTAGCACCGCTTTGGGTGCCGCCTTGCCACCCGCCACACTCCAGCATAGTGCTCCCTTACGACTATAAGTCGGTGTTACGCCAAGAGCAACAAGCTCGCGCTCGAGCCATGCCATAGCTTCGCCGGTGTATCCTGTTGGCGAGGGGACATCAAGCAACTGACGCAAGGTCTGCATCACAGAAGTAGGTTCCAAAGCCATTTGCTCTATTGTACGCCAAAAAAGACCAGACTGCTTGTTTTATTTATGCTACTTGAGCAACTCAAGCGCTTTTTTCAGTTGCGCATCGTTTTCGAGTGTCACAACGGCTTCGCCTTGCACGCTCGAGTTTTTAGTACGCGGTGGTGTATCTTGGTAGGTGAATTTACCGGTCTTATCGGCGGTTAGTTTAATCAATTTGCCATTGACTTTGAGTTCCAGCGTACTCCCCGGTTTTGCACCAATACCCTCAAGTGCCAAAACATTGGCATAGCGCGAATCCTGAACCATCACATCCGGGGTCACGCCGCGCTTATAAAGGCTGTTGCGCTTGGGTGTAAGCCACTCTTTATTGGCAACATTAAGCTGCCCATCGTTGGAAAGGGGTGTAGGAATATTGGCTACGCCCTTTCCGAAGGTCTTTTCGCCCACCACTTTGGCACGTCCAAGTTCTTGCAGTGCCGCAGCTACAATCTCCGAAGCACTGGCGCTCGAGCCATTGACCAAGACCACCATTGGCAGCTTAAAGTCGGTGCCTTGGGGGCGAGCGCTGTAATCTACCTTAATTTGCTTAGTATTATCGCGGGTAATAAAAATATCACCCTTCTCGAGGAAGGTATCCGCTACGCCCTCGGCTTGCGAGACCAGACCACCTGGGTTATTGCGTAAATCTAAAACCAGGGCTTTAATTTTGCCTGACATGGATTTTAATTGGGCTTGGAGTTGTTCGGTGACTTTTTGGTTAGCAAAATCCGAAATCGCTACATAGCCAATGCGATTAGGCAGCACAGTACTTTCGACATTGACCTTGGTGATTTTGGCGCGAATAGCCGTTAAAGTGATTTTTGAGCCATTTCGAAGAATCACCAGTTTTACCGTACTGCCGTTTGGTCCACGAATCAGGCGCACAGCCTGGTCAAGCGGCAACTTAGAAATATCTTTACCATTGGCGCTTAAAATAACATCGTTTGCTTGTAAACCCGCTTGTGCCGCAGGCGAACCACGGTAAACCGTTTCAACCAAAACACCTGTACCATCTTTATTGGCTGGCGAAATCCCTACCCCAATACCGAAAAACTCGCCCTGCAAATCCTCGCGCCCAGTGGTGGCTTCGGCAGGTGGAATATAGTAGGTAAATTCATCATTGAGCGCATAGAGCATCCCTGAAATTGCGCCCTCGAGCAGCTTATCACGGTTGACGGGCGTGAGGTGCTGACGCTCGAGCAAATCCAGCGCCTCGAGAAAAGCTTGTCCGTTGGGGCTGTTCAGGTCAGAGACATTGGCTCGTGGGCGAAATTGGGCATAGGCAAACACACCAGCCCCAGCAGCAACCAAGGCAGGAAGCAAAAAACGCTCGAGTTTCATAGCGGTATTGTAAAACAAAGACCTGAAGGGCAAATGTATTCTAACCACTGCTACAACACAAAACAGGCTAAAATGCCGGCAATGGACTGGTTTGCACTGACCGTAGCCGCAATTCTAGGCGCACTGATTGGTTCTTTTACCAATGTTTTAATCTACCGCCTACCACGCAAAGAAAATATCGCTTTTCCGCCCTCGCGTTGCCCAAAATGCGGACATCGCCTTGGTGTACTGGACTTGGTACCCATTTTCTCGTGGCTATTTTTGCGTGGCAAGTGCCGCTATTGCGGTGCTCCAATCTCGAGCCGTTATCCAATGATCGAAGCCATCAGTGCAGCGGGCTATTTGGCGATTGCTTGGAAAGTGAGCATCCTCGAGAACCCGCTTTTGGCGGTGGGTTGGTGGTTTTTGTTCACGTGCTTTTTGGCGGGCAGTGCTATTGATTTCCAGAGCTTTGAACTCCCCGACGAATTAACCATTCCTGTGATTGGGGTTGGTTTGGGTGTAGCGGCTTTGACTGGTACGTTTACAGACGCACTCGAAGGGGCATTGCTCGGAGCGGGTTTAATTTCGGCAATTATTGCCTTTGGTTCGTGGGTGTTGCGCCGCTTTCGTGAGCCACGTCATCCGTTTTATCCGATTGGCTACTTGAATATCCATTTGGCAATGCTGGTTGGCGTTTGGTTTGGGATTTGGGCAGGGGTAGCGGCAGGAGTGTTGCTGTTTTTTGCTAATTTGGTCGCCAAAAAAATTATACCAATGCCTGATTTTTTTACCCTTGGTGGAGTACTGCTTTCTCTTATAGTAAAAGCCTCGAGTGGTGAGTTTTTACCAGCACTCTCGAGCGGTTTGCAAGCAGCGGGGGCAATGGCGATTTTAGTGAGTATGTATTGGTGGATTGTGTCAGACAACTCACCCGAGATTCCCGAAGAAGAACTCGACCCCACAGCGATGGGCTTTGGCGATGTCAAACTCTGGGCGGGGGCAGGGGCGTTTTTGGGCTGGCAGGGAGCGCTCTTTGGGTTAGGTGTAGCGGTATTTATAGGCGCAGCAATTGGGATTGTGCATAAATTGCGCGGTGGACAAAGCATGATTCCCTTCGGTCCAAGCTTAGCGTTAGGAGCGCTGGTGGCACTCTTTACAGGCAGTGCGCCGCTGCTCGAGTACCTAAAAGCACTGGGTTTGTAGGATTTGTACATTTCATAACTCACATCTTTTTTTCTTTAGACTGCTACGGTTGCCATCAGGTGGATGGCGTAAGACGCTTTTACAGCGTCGGGTCGCGTAGGCACGGTTTTTCTGGGTGAAACGCGAAAAAGATGCGAAGTTTATAGAGAGTTGGTCTCTAAGGCTGCCGTCAAGCGACCCAGAAAGGAATACCACCATGTCTTTTGCGGATTATCCGTTGTCAGATGCTGTTGTCTCGAGCCTCGCGGCTCGCGGTATCGTAACCCCCACCCCGATTCAAGCCGAAAGCCTGCCACATGCACTCGAGGGGCGCGACATCGTTGGGCGTGCGCGCACTGGCACGGGCAAAACTCTAGCCTTCGCTCTGCCGATTGTCACCAAACTCGAGCCAAGCCGCCAAAAAGGACGTGCACCTCGCGCCTTGGTGCTCGCCCCAACTCGCGAACTCGCCAAACAAATCGCCAAAGAATTTGAGCAATTAGGCGTACTCGAGGTACAAGAATTTTACGGCGGTACCAGTTACGCCACCCAAGAACGCGCTTTGCGTTTTGGTGTAGACGTGATTGTTGGCACGCCCGGACGCATCCAAGATCACATCGAACGCGGCAATATAGACTTTAGTAAACTCGAGTTTGTGGTTTTAGATGAAGCCGATGAAATGCTCTCGATGGGTTTTCAAGAACAGGTCGAGCGCATTTTAGAAAGCGCCCCCCAAGAGCGCCAAACTATGCTCTTTAGCGCCACCATGCCGCGCTGGGTCGAGCGTCTTGCCAACAAGCACCAGCGCGATGCCCTCAAGATAGATTTGGTCAAAGATTCTGTGGCAGTGCAAGCCAACAGCGTTGAACACCACAGCATTAAAATCCAAGCCGCACAACGAACTAAAGTGCTTGCAGATATGCTCACAATTTTAAGCCCCGAACGTACGATTATTTTTACGCGCACTAAGCGCGATTGCGATGAACTCGCACTCGAGTTAATCCACCGTGGCTTTGAAGCCGAAGCAATCCACGGCGACCTTGCCCAAAGCCAACGCGAGCGCGTTCTGGATGGTTTCCGCGCTGGCAAAAGCCGTGTTTTGGTTGCCACCGATGTTGCCGCACGCGGTATCGATATCCCCGATGTTGAATTGGTGGTGCAGCATCATTTTCCACACGATACCGAGAGCTATGTGCACCGCGCTGGGCGCACCGGACGCGCTGGACGCAGTGGCAAAGCAATCGTGCTCTATACCCCACGCGAAGAACGCGATATCCGTAATCTCGAGCGCATCGCGGGTGTGCGCTTTAGCCCACTTGCCATCCCAAGCCAAGCCGAAGTACGCAGTGCTGCTGCCAAACATGCCGCCAGCGAGCTCGCACGCATTCCAGAGGATGTGCTTGCCCCATTCCAACAAGAAGCGACCAAACTGCTCGAGCAATACGGTACAGAAGCCTTGGCGCGCGCCTTAGCGGTCATCGCTGGCGTAACCAGCAGCAATGCCACTACCCAGCCCAAGGTCAGTTTACTCACCGAAGAAGAAGGCTTCACCACACTCGAGTTGCGCGGCGCACGCTTGAGTATCCCACGCGCTGTAGCCATGATTGCTAAAGGCGCAAATATCTCGAGTAAAATTCTGGGCAAAATGCAGCCCTTTGGCGCAGGGATTTATGTGGATGTCCCAAACGACCTGGTGGCAAAACTGCTTGCCGCCTCACCTTTAGAGGACATGAGCCTGACTTTGGCAGAAGAAATTCAAGCCGCCCCAGCACAGCGTCATTTTGAACGCGAAGCGCGCCGTTACGACAACCGCAGTGGGTTTAACCAGCGCTACTCGAGCGAACGCAGTGGCTACAAGTACAAGTACCGCGATGACCGTGGTAACAGGCACCCTGACGACCGTGGTCATGCTGTACGCGACGACCGAACCGCCCAATCCCAATCCAGAAATGTAGGACGGCGCGACTTTTCGCCCGCACCACGCGAAAACGGCTTCTCGAGAAGCAAGCGCTTCGAGCGACGTTAATACCAAACCATAAAAAACCCCCCTCGAGACTCGAGGGGGGTTTGGTTTTACCGCTCTATGACTTAGCGCCAACCAAAAGTGCGCTCGTCGAGCTTCCAGTCTAAGCGGAAGAACAGACCAGGGCGGAAGGTGTTGCCAATGGCATTGTTCAAACCAACGAAGTTATAACCCACAGTAAAGAGTAAGTTATCCACCAATCGCAAGCTGCCCTCTACACCAAATGCGCCACCAATTGTACCTGTGCCTGGTTGGAAGTTAATCGCACCTTGTGCACCAACAGCAAAGGTATCCGATACAAACTGTGTAATACCACTGCTCAGCTGCACTGTAAACGCGCCTGTTTGGAAGGGCAAGCGGTAGGCGATGCCGGCGCGCCAGAAGGTCACTTCGCTCGCCTGATAACCAAACTGGAATTCACCCTCGAGCAAGTCGCTCGCGGTCGCAGCCGTGCCACGATAGACACCAAACTTTGCGGTATTGTTCGAGATGATACTCCAGTTGTTACCACGGTAAGCAAAGGCAACACTGAAAGTACCGCCATCGGCGAAGGTCGCTCCAGGATTTGCCCACAGGCTTGGGTCGTAGGCATACTCGATTTGCGGGCTAATCGTGAACTGCTCACCGAGCTGAGCAATCACACCAGCGGTGTAAACCTGCTTCACACCGATTGGCAAAAAGCTGAATTGCGCACGTGCATTCGCCTTGACGGTCTTATCGCTGTAGAGCGCACCGAGCGTCACGCCAGCTCGAGGTTCGTCTGGGTTAGGCGAAAGGTTCGCATCTGCACCGAACTGCACACTGAGCACATCAGAAAGCGGAATGCTGGTTGCTAAACCGACTCGAGCGCGCCCAGCGTCGCCGCTGACGGTATCGAGCTCGTAGGTCGCAAAGACATTGGTCTGACCAAAGGCACCAGGCACAATTGCTTCATTACCAAAGAGGTTACGCAGCAGCTCGCCGTTGCTGAACGCGCCTTGCACACCAAAGCTGATGTTCTGGCGAATTCCATTCCACTCGTAGGTCAGCTTATCGCGCAACAGCACGCTGAATGCCTTACTGACCGGCAGCTCGAGCGAAACCGTTGTGCTGCCGTAGGTCGTTGCATCGCCAATCAGCGGCACTTGTTGCAACAGACCCAAGCGGATGAAGCCAAGCGGGACGCTGGCGTTTGCTGTCGCCCACAGCTGGTTGCGGTCAATCGGGAAGGTGTAAAGGTAGGATGCACCAATACCAACGGTGAACCCACCACCGAAGTCATTGCGCACTTGCACACCCACACCGGTGCTACCACCACCTGTATTGTAGTTCTGGTTATGGTCAAGCGTTGCCTCGAAAGCAAAGCTGCCACCCAACACCAAGCCCGCTGTCAAGTTGCGTCCAGAAATATCCACACCCGAGTTGGGGTCGAGGAAGCCAGGCTGACGGTCTTGCCACGCGATGCGAGTTTGGAAGTTACCACTGCTAAACGCAGCATTTGCCGCAATACCAAGGCTTTGGGTACCGAACACACCCGAGTACGCCGCTTCGATACCGCCATCAAAACCACCACCGCGCAACGCCAAGCCTGCCCCGAACAGGAAGCTCGAGTTACCACCAAAGCTGCCATTGCGGTATTGCAGCGCCGTGGCAGTAAAGCTCAAGCCCGTCGCACCGCCAACAGTCGCCTGCACACCTGCACGCAAGTCGCGTGCCACTGTACCGAGACCGTAATCCACTTCAAGGCAGTTGATGTTGCCATTGACATCGGTGCTCGGAACACCAGTATTCAAGGTCAGGATGCCTACCTCATAACGAATCTTGTAATCAATCCCTCGAGTCAAATTCAGGCGGCGCACTTCGGTGCGTTGCACACCATCGCGGCAGGGGTCACCCGAGACGGTCACATTGGTTGGCAGGCGGTAGCTCACAACCACGACCCTTTCAGTATCTGGATTGATGTTGGCTGGCAAGAAGTAGGTATCTGTGGAATCCGCTTGCTTACGGAAGCGCTGGTTTGCCGTTGGTGCATCGGCGATAAAGCCGTTAATGCTCAGACCACTGCTCGGGCGCACGAGCGCTTGCAGACCTTGGTAGCTTGCGTTATAACTCGAGAGCACGCCAGTAAAACCAGGACTGAAGCGTCCGTACAAGCCGTAACTTTCGCCGCTCTCGAGCTTGAGGTAGAAGCCTTCGTCCGAACGGATGTCGCTGCCAAGCTGGCTCGAGTCGCCCTTGAGCGGGAAGCGCTCGTAGGGGTTGGGTGGGGGCAAGAGGTCGCCAAAGAGGCGGAATTGGTCTACGGCGCGGCTCGGGTCGTAATCGGCTTGCCAGTTAATACCCAAAGTCGCATTCAATCCCTCAAGCACCTCACCGCGCAAGAAGAAGCGCAAGCCGCCATCGGCAGTGAAATTCCCGGTGGCAAAATCCACTCGAGCACCGATGCTGAGCACGCCCACACCAACCACAGGACGGCTGACCGCGCTGGTGTTAGCAATCGTCGGCTGGAGTGGATTGGGGGTCGCGGCGGTCAGACCAGTCGAAGTCACGCGGAAGCTCTCGCTCGAAGAAATAATGCCGTTTTCGTTGCTGACACGCGCCTCAACCCTGACAAGCGCGATTGGGTCAAAGTTCTGCTGCGAAGCCGAATTCGAAAGATTCTGCAAACGTACATAGCCCACACCGTTCGCGAGACGCACCTGGAAACCGGGCACGCTCGGTTGAGCATCAGGCGAGAGGATATCCACGCTCGACTCGAGCGTCGCGTACTCATCCGAAGCGGGCAAGCCGTCACGGTCGAAGGCTTCGACCATGATTTGCGGGTTGTCAATACTGTCGGTCGTACCATTGACCAAGCCAACGCGCACTCGAGTCGCGGCTCCACCCACTGGGCGGCTTACGGCAATATCGGCAGCAGTACCCGCAAAGGGTAGGGCTTGCGCCAAAACATTGAGGATATCGGGGCTACCCTGCACAATCACCAGGTCGCTGTTGCCCACAATCCGTCCAAGTGGACTGCTTGGGTCTATCCGCACACCGCGCGCAGCGCCAGCAGAACGCGCAGGAATCGCCGCCAGGGCTGCGACGCGGTCTTCGGGCATCTGCAACGCACCCGCATGTGCGAGGCGGTAAGTTACACCGTACACCGAATTGTTCGCTTGGGCTGGCACAATCCAGAACAAGCGATCGCCTGACACATATGGGTCTGGGAGTTCACGCCCTGCAGCGTTGGTTGGGGTATTCACATCAAAGGTTGGGTCGGTCACCAGCACGCTCGAGCCGGGGACGTACTCCGCACCGGCGGGAATACGGTCAGAGAGAATCAGATTGGTACCCTTTGCAGGAATTTCCGCCAAGCGCGCAAGCATCAACACCTGGCTTTCGCGGCTTTGGTCGGGAAGCGGCGCAGGCTTCACGGTGATGGTGCTCAGGTCGGTCACACCGCAGTCTGGCTCGAGACTCGCGCGAATCTCGGCACCACTGACCGGACGCAACGCCTTCACTGGCACCGCAAAGACCAACGGCTTGTCAGCACTGGTACTGCCGCTGCTCGAAACCTCGCCACTTGGGCTGAATTGCTCGGGCAGCACAATGCGAATCGTCGCTGGGACCGGATACGGGAATTCAGTCACTGCCGTTGCGGTGATGGTGCTGGTCTCCCCTGCTGTCAGGGCGAGTTCAGCTGGGGTCAACTCGAGACGCGTAGCAACGTTGTAGACCAGCTCAGCACTGGTTGCCGAATCACTCGAAATACTCACAGGCACAGAAGATACGCTCGAACCGGGCAAGTTATCGGGAACGATGGTGTAGTCACCAACGGGCAACTCGAGACGAGCAGGCGTGGTATAGCTGGTGCCATTGATGCTAAAGCCAACGCTTGGCATTTCGCTGCGCGTACCACAAACCAAGCTGCTCGCGGTCACATTGAGCACACCCAAGGGCTGCTTAACTTCGATTGTGGCACTGGACTGGTTATTTTGCAGATTGGTCTCGGGCTCATTGCCAGATACTCGAGCAGTATTGGTAAAGGTGCCAACGCGGTTGGTCTTGACCTGTACCGTAACTGTGGCACTCTGTCCGCGCGGCAGACTACCGACTTGGGCGGTGAGCACACCGTTAGCAAAGGTGACTGTACCGCCATTGCTGGTTTCACCCGAAATGAAGGTTACACCTGCGGGCAGTGGGTCAGAAACAACAACACCACTTGCATCGTTTTCGCCTTCGTTCGAAACAAGCATTACATAAGTCGCCTCGCCACCAAGGAAGGTGCTGGTCGGATTGACAGTTTTCACAATCGCGAGGTCAATATCTTTAATTCGTGCATTGACCGTACTCACAGCAGCGACACCACAGTTCGGCTCGAGCGTGGCACGCACACTTGCACCTTCAAGCGCCCTGGTGGCTTTGACTGGCACACTCAAGGTCAAAGACTGATTGCTCGAAATCGCACCACTTAGGCGTACTGGTCCCGCTGCCTCGAGTCCATCTGGCAAGCTCAGCGCGATGGTTGCAGGAATAGGGCTAGCAAATTCAGTACTGGCGGTGGCGGTCAGAACAACCGTATCGCCAACATTCGTGTTTACAGTAGATGGCGAAAGCGTAAGAGAACTAGTCGTATTGTACTCGACAGTTGCAGTCACGGTTTGCCCTTGGGCAACACTCACAGTAATTGGGTCGGCGACCGCTCCAGCAAGCGGTGTAGGCGTGACGATCACATTGCCTGGCTGTACTGTTACTGTTGCTGGGGTGGTTACAGTTTGACCTGCCACAGAAACATTGATTCCAGAAATCGGGGTGCGCTGTCCGCAGACAAGCGCCACGGCGTTGACTTGCACATTGGATTTGGGACAATCCGCCACAAAGCGCACATGACCTGAGTCACTCGAGATGGTTACACGGGTGCTCGAGTTGACCACGCCCTGACCCGCCAAAATACGCGCCGAAACTGGCGTCCAACACGGGGGCAAAGTCGGTGTGACAATGCGGTTCGGCACACCGCCCGAAACGGTGTAACTCGCACCAGGAATGGGCTTTCCGGTCGTATCCACAACCTCCACCTTGAGTGGCTGAATTGGCTGTCTGGT
Source organism: Deinococcales bacterium (assembly GCA_046289535.1). Classification (GTDB taxonomy): domain Bacteria; phylum Deinococcota; class Deinococci; order Deinococcales; family JAAFIG01; genus JAAFIG01. Next base: position 13,930 of record JBKBVO010000047.1, read on the forward strand.
GGTTTGGAACCCAGGCAGGTAAGCAAAGAGTGGCTTGTCGTCCAAGCGCAGGCGGAAGGCAAAAGAGTTTGAAAATTGGCGAGTGGTTGGCAAAATGCGCCCCAAAATTTTCCACGTACCAACAAGTTCCTGCGTGACCACAAAAGCATTGGTTGCCCACTTGGTGTCTTCGGAAGCCGTGAGCTGGAAACGCCGCCCGTTCGGGGCAACGAGAGTCAGCACAATTTCTTGGTTACCGTCTGCGTCGTAATTGCTCAGTTTGACCGTCTTGCCCAAGGTGCTACGTCCGAGTTCGACGAATGCCACGAGTTGGTCTTTATTAAACTGTCCTCGAGCATTGACTGTGAATTGACTCGCCTCAATGCGGAAACCCTGCGTGGCGCGCAGAGCATAAGAGTTCTTGCCGTTGCCATCGGAAACGATATTAAATGGGTAATAACCAGCAATCAAAGTGCCAGCATAGAGGGTTTCGTAGCTGTGGGTCGTACCCGGCGTATAGCTGCGCTTGAACAACACCGTACCTTTTGGATCGCTCAAGGTGAAGTCCGAACGCAGGGTTGCATTCTTTCCGTACAGCTCGTCACCGTAGTAGGTGACGCGGTCTCGAGCATTGGCATAGTCGTTGCGGTTGATTTCAGGGCTAAAGACTTCAATCGCCGCCTGACGACCCGCCGCAGCCGCAGGAACGTTCACGCGGTAATCGTCGGGGTCAATACGCCAACCGACTTGCTTACCGACACTCACGAGTGGC
>JBKBVO010000232.1:0-3021 GCA_046289535.1 Deinococcales bacterium
CCAAAGTTATTCCTACCCCTGAGGATGCTCCGTTCCCAATTCAGACATCGTTGTACGGTGCTTCCAAGGCCGCATGTGAAGGGCTTGTTGCCGCATATTGTGAAGGTTTTGGCTTTGAAGATGCAAAACCTCTCGAAAATGCCATTGCGCTCGAGGCTCAGGGTAGGCGCATCGGCTGGCTTGAATTACGCGACGCAGATGTACTACCTGCAGCAAACTTTTTACGGGTGAGCGCCCTTGCACTCGAAGTAGCTCGCTTGTCGCGCGATACAGCGCGCCGAGAACGCGAATCGAAGGCGCTCTCTGACCTTTCACGCAGCGTCTCGAACACCTTGCTACTTGAGCAAATTTTAGAGGACACGCTGCAGCAAGTGGTTCAATCTCTGGGGCTCGAGCGCGGCTTGCTTGGCTTGTTTTCACAACTCTCGGAAGCAGGGGCGCAAGCCAGACAATTTTACAAATTTAACTTTCCAGAAATCGCTAGCGATGAAGTTTTGTCTATTTCTCCCGAAAGTTTTGCACGCTTGCACCGAGGGCAACCGATTGTGCTCAATGATGTCAAATCCTCGAGTCGCAGCTTTGCTGATACCCCAAGACAACTTGGTAGCGAAGCCTTTTTAATGCTCCCTATTATTGTTCGCAGCGAAACCGTCGGCGTTTTATATGCGGATACCACACGAGCAACTGTGGAAATTTCTGAACGCATGGTTTCACTTGGCATTGCCATGCTCGAGATTGCCGCTCTTGCCATCGCCAACGCGCGCTCGTATCAACTCGAGACCCAAAAACGACAAAGTGCAGAAACGCTACGCCGTATCATGCAGCGCTTATCGGAGTCACTCAGTGTTTCCCAGACCTTAGAAGCGATTCTCGAGACGGCGGTACTTGCCTTTGGGGCAGATGGCTGCGTGGTTTTTGAGCAAATGCGTCAGATTTTGGAACCCAGAGCGAGTTACGGCGTTGAAGACGAGCGAATCATCGAAGAGGGAACTGATGTACTTCAGCAAGCTACTCGTAACCAAGCCGTTGTGGTAGGACAGCGACTATTGGCAGCCCCACTGATGGCACGCGGCGAACTGTATGGCGCTTTAGGGCTTTATTTTGGCGTACAAGCTCCGCCCGAAGGTGAAGCGCTCGAGATTATCGCCGCCTTTGCTGCTCAAGCAGGTGTGGCACTGGGCAACGCTCGGGCATTTTCCGACGAGAACGCCCTGCTGGAAATGGCAAAAGTGACTTCAAGCACACTCGAGCTCGAGGAGGTACTGGATTTGATTTGCCGCGAAGCACTGGTTTTACTCGATCTCGAGCGCGGATTTATTGGGTTTTTTGATGTTTTAGACACCCGGAATCGCCGTGCTGAAATCGGGCGCTTGTATGCGCGTGGCTTTGCCGATGACTTAGAGGGGTTTATCAAACCATTTGTGATTGCAGACGAAGCCTTTGAACGCTTAATCATTGACCTCGAGCCAATTGTAATTAACGAAGCTCAAGATGAATCGCTCGAGAACGAGGGTCCAACACTCTTAGGTGCACAGGCTTTCGTGGTCGCCCCGATTCAGGCACAAAACAGTTTGATTGGCATACTCTATGCCGACAGTACAAAAATTTCCGAGATTACCATGCGCGAAACCCGCCTTGCCAGCGCGATTGCCCAACAAGCAGCCCTAGCCATTCAAAATGCTCGCCTGTATGAGCGGATTCAAGCTGCGCAGCAACAATACAGTTTGCTTGCGGAAAGCGCCACCGATTTAATTTTGTCCACCGACTTAGATGGTCATATCAATTACGCCAACAATGCCGCACTCGAGATATTGGGCTTTGCACCATCTCAATTGCTCGAGTGGAAACTTTTTGATTTACTCGAGCCAGAAAGTTTCGAGACTGCAAAAAGCGCATGGGAAAATATGCGCCAAATCGCCAGCACCTTTACCGCTGCAGTCAAACGCTTCGATGGCAGCCTTGCCACACTCGAGATGAAACTGTCCGCACAATTCCGTGATGGCGAATTACAAGGTGGCTTGGTGGTGGCACGTGATTTATCAGAGCAGCAAAAGCTGGCGCAAGAAATCAAAGTGCGCGGACAGGCTCAAGCCCGCGAAGGTGAAATGCGAACCTTCCTAAGCCTATTTACTCAAGCCAGTGAAGAAGAGCGTCGCCGTATTGCACGGGAGTTACACGACGACACCGCTCAAACATTGGTGGCAATTACACGACGCTTAGATAGGCTCGAGACGGCACTACAAACCATCTCACTCGAGGATGCACGCGCTAGAGTGCGTGATATTCGCACCGATGTGGATACAGCTATCGCTAGCGTACGCCGCTTTAGCCGCAACTTGCGTCCAAGCGCACTGGATGATTTAGGTTTACTGCCAGCTTTGGAATGGCTTTGCACTCAAAACACAACGCCCACTAGGCTCGAGATTCAAGGTGTAGAACGCAGATTAGACTCTGCACTTGAACTTACGATCTACCGCATCGTACAAGAAGCACTGACCAATGTAGCAAAACACGCCCATGCCGAACATTGTGCCGTGCGCGTGCAGTTTTATCCACACCAAGTCGAAGTTCGTGTCACCGATGATGGTCGAGGACTAGTACAACACGAAAATCTGCTCTTAGAAGGACACCTTGGAATGGCAGGTATGCGCGAACGGGTTACGCTGGCAGGTGGAAAAATGAATATCACAAGCCAAGATGGCACAACCTTAGAGTTTATTTTTCCAAATTAGCACGGTGTTCATGCACCCTAGCGCTCACTTCTGGAAAATCTGGGTCTATTTCGAGACGATACCCATCCCAAAATCCGTCGCGGTCTGGAATATAGCGTCTCGGTGGTATTCTCGAGTCAAGTGCAACTTGCTTCATTTGGCGTTTTAGTAAGGTTGGGTCTGGATTTTGCTGGGCTTCGAGGATGGTGATGCTCATCTCTTGCCCGAGTCGCACATGAGGAAAAAACGGGTGATCCCAAACTTGGTGCGAGCCTGTCAGCACAATCGGCACAATAGGTAGATTAAATTT
>JBKBVO010000048.1:0-14359 GCA_046289535.1 Deinococcales bacterium
GGGTACAACGCGCCCAAGATGTCGTGCAGATATCCTATGCCCTACAAATCACGGTGCATCTCGAATTGCCTGTAGGAGAAAAATGGGGTGGTAGAGCGTTTGAAAAGATGGTTCAAGCCACTGCCCAGAGCGCCATCGAGCGCCTGACGCTCGAGTTTGAACGCGGTGTATCGGCGGGGATGCCCTAACCCAATTTTGAGATAGGATACCCTAGCCTAGTTTTGAGATAAAACGCCGCACGATTTCTCTGGGGTTGGTAATGGCTGTCCCTACCACCACTCCAGCTACGCCAAGTTGGTATGCTTTTTGCACTTCTTCGGGTGTCCAGAAGCGCCCCTCGGCAATCACTGGAATATGAACTGCTTGCAGCATTTGCTCGAGCAGTGCAAAATCGGGGTTTTCAGTCTTAGAGGCTGCTGTTTCAGGGGTATAACCTGCCATGGTGCTCGAGACCAAATCCGCACCCAGATTCGCGGCTCGAGTCGCATCTAAAAGTGTGGCACAGTCGGCAAAGACCTTCTTTCCTGCGCTGTGGATTGCCGCAAACATCGCCTCGAGTGGCACGGGGCGTGAACGATGCGTGACATCCAGCGCCACATAGTCTGCACCCGCAGCGATAACTTCATGTACACTCTCGAGGTCTGGCGTGATATAAACCGGAAAATCGGGTAAGTCTTTTTTAATCAGTCCGATAACTGGTGTATTGGGCAGGGCTTCCCGAATTGCACGGATATCCTCTATGCCATTGGCGCGGATGCCGTCCGCACCGCCTTGAATGGCAGCCAGCGCCATCGCACGCATGAAAATAGCACCCGTAAGCGGGTTGTCATCTCGAGCCTGACAAGAGACAATGAAGCGCGGCAGCATATTCTAAGACTTCATGCTCGAGATAAACGGCATATTGCGGTCAAAATGCGCGCGGTCTAACCCATAGCCGTAAACATAAGCATCGGGGATTTCAAAGCCTAAATACGCCACAGGTACTTCGATTTTGCGCCTCGAAGGTTTTGATAACAGCGCAGCAACCCTAAGGCTGCTCGGTCCACGCCCCTCGAGATAGGAAAGCAGATAATTCATGGTCAAGCCTGTATCTACGATATCCTCGACCAAAATCACTTCGCGCCCAGCGAGCGGCAGTGAAAGGTCTTTGACCAATTTAACCTCGCCCGAAGTCTTGGTCTCTACGCCGTAACTCGAGACCGCTAAAAAATCTACCGTAATTGGTAAATGGATGGCTCGGGAAAGATCCGACATAAAATGATACGCGCCGTTTAAAACACAAATCAGGTGCGGCTGTTTGCCAGCATAGTCGCGGGTGATTTCTGCTCCGAGTTCTTTGATTCGTGCTTGCAGTTGGGCTTCGGAGAGTTGGACTTCGCCGTCACCACGTTCAAAAAAGCTCACTGGAATTTCTTTTTCTGCGCAAAGGCTCGAGAGAACACATAAATTCCTGCGGCAACAACCACCAAACAAACCAGTGGATACTGAATTGCCAAGAACGGAATGAGCACACACGCAAGAATAGAGATAACTACAAATAAAATAATGTTGAGCGCCAGTTTCATAAAAAGTAGTCTAACAAAAAATGAAAGATGCTTCCAGCCATCTTGACTCGAGCAGGGTGCTGCGATAACCTGAGCGCATGGTTGGTGCACTTTCGCTATTTACAGATTTTGCGTAGAACCCCCAAGAAATGGTTCTGCGCGTTCACTTCGGCACCTAGCCGAAGTTTTTTGTTTTGAAGGAGAAAACCTATGTTCGACGAAGCAAAACTCGAGCTAGAAAGCGTCTCGAGCCTCCCCGCCTTACAAGAAATCAAAGTCAAATACCTTGGCAAAAAAGGGCTTTTGACAACTGAGTTAAAGACCTTGGGTAACCTCACGCCCGACGAGCGCAAAATTCGTGGTGCGGCGCTGAATTTAGTGAAAACCGAACTCGAGACGCTCTTTGATGCCAAAGAACTGGCGCTGAAAAATGCCGCACTCGAGGCGCGGCTTGCGAGCGAAAGCCTCGATGTGACCCTGCCCGGCACGGCGTTTCAGGCGGGTGGGTTTCACCTATTAACCCGGATTATTGACGACCTTGCGACCATCTATAAAGGTTTGGGCTATCAAGTCGTGCAGGGGCAGGAAGTCGAGACCGAGCTGTATAATTTCGATGCGCTCAACATCCCGAGCTGGCACCCTGCGCGCGACTTGTGGGATACCTTTTGGCTCACCGATGGGCGCTTGCTACGCACACACACCAGCCCGATGCAGGCTCGGTTTATGGAAGCCTTTGAACCGCCATTTCGCATTGTGGTGCCAGGCAAGACCTACCGTTTTGAAGCGGTAGATGCCACGCACGAAGCGATGTTTCACCAACTCGAGGGTCTGGCGGTGGACAAGAACATCACCATGTCCGACCTCAAAGGCACACTCGAGGAAATGGCAAAGGGCTTGTTTGGCGAAAGCAGCAAAGTGCGTTTCCAGCCAAGTTATTACCCATTTACCGAACCGAGCGCCGACTTCGCGGTTTATTGGGAAAATAAGCGCACAGGGCAAGCCAAGTGGCTCGAGTTGGGCGGGTCTGGGATGGTGCATCCGAGGGTTTTTGAGGAAGTTTGCAAGCTGCGCGGCGATGAGGTCTATGCAGGGCAGCGCGGTTTTGCTTTTGGTTTAGGCATTGAGCGGGTGGCGATGATTAAGTATGGGGTGCCAGATATTCGCTATTTTTTTCAGAATGATCTGCGCGTGCTAAAGCAGTTTCGGGGGGCGCTCGAGTGAGCGGCATCGCCTAATCTAAACCTACAACAAGGAGCAATATGAATATTCCCTACTCTTGGCTACTTGAATTACTACCTGATTTACCGAGCAAAATTGGCAATGACCCCCACGCACTTGAGCCAATCCTTGCAATGCTCGGCACAGGCGTAGAAGGCATCACCCATTACCCTGCACCACCTCAAGGTGTGATTTTTGGCGTGGTGCAGAGCTGTACCCCAATTCCCAACACCCACCTGTACAGCCTCGAGGTTGATGTCGGACTGCTCGAACCCAAAGAAATTGTGACTGGCGCACCCAACGCCAAGGCAGGCATCGGCGTAGCCGTCGCACCACCAGGAACCACCATCCAAGGCAAGTTGCTCGAGCAGCGCCAAGTGCAAGGCAAAACCTCGTGGGGTATGGTATGTAGCCCTAAAGAACTCGAGCTCGGCGAATACGGTGGCGGTTTGCTCGAGCTACCCATCAACAGCGCTAAAGCTGGCACAGCCCTCGCACAGATTTGGGCAGAGGATTTTGTGCTTGATATCGAAGTCACACCCAACCGTGCCGATGCGCTTTCGGTCTTAGGTGTGGCGCGGGATTTGGCGGCTAAACTTCAACTCGAGCTTCAACTTCCCTCGAAGGGTCTCGAGTCACAGCATGATGAAGATTTCCCAATTGCTGTAGAACTCGACCCCAAGCGCGACTGTGACCGCTTTGTGGTGCGCGTGGCGCGCGGTGTGAAAAACCAGCCTAGTGCCGCATGGATGCAGCGCCGTCTGATGCTTTGTGGAATGCGTCCAATCAGTGCTTTGGTGGATGTGAGTAATTATGTGATGCTCGAGTTGGGACAACCCAGCGCAGCCTACGATGCCAAAGACTTGCCTGAAAATAAAATCATTGTGCGCGATGCCCTTGAGGGCGAAAAAGCGGTCGGTTTGGATGGTCTCGAGTACACCTTCAGCCCCAAAGATTTGCTCGTGACTACACCTGTAGACGGTGCGTCTCGCGTGATTGGTATTGGCAGTATGCTCGGTGCAAAATACTCAAGTATTGCCCTAGAAACAACTGATGTTATCCTCGAGGTGGCGCATTGGAATCCTGTGCGAATGCGTTTGACCGGGCGGCGTTTAGGCATTGCTACAGATGCCTTGTACCGCTACGAGCGTGGAGTAGACCCGAATTTAGCTGTGTGGGCAGCCGACCGCTACATGCAGCTTGTGCTCGAGATGTGCGGCGGAGCAGCCCTGCCCACACACCGCGATATCGGTGGTGCGCAACAAGGCAATACGATCTTGCTCGAACCAGAGTTTATCAACCGTTATCTTGGCACAACATTCGCCCCACTTGAAATACAGTCTGCCCTCGAGCGGCTTGGATTTGTGGTTGAGCCAAACGGCAAAACATGGCGAGTTCTAACTCCAACGTGGCGCGTGAATATGGATATTCCCGAAGACCTGACCGAAGAAGTGGCGCGAATTTTGGGTTATGACCAAATCCCCACCACACTGCCAAATTTGCGCGTGAATGACCTCACACGCAGCGCTTCTGTAGCGTATAACCGTACAAGGGAACTCAAAAGCGCAATGGTTGGCTTGGGTTTCCAAGAAGTTGTTTCTTATAGCTTCACCAATCCCGAAGAAATGCGCCAAATGCGCTTGCCAGAGCCTGTTCTCGAGTTACGCAATGCTCAGAGCGCAGAGCGTACTCACCTGCGCCCAACCCTGATTGGTAGCCTTTTGAAGGCTGCTAAAACCAATCTGCACGCCAAAAATGTGCTGCTATTCGAGGTTGGGCGGGTCTTTCCATTTGTAAATCTTGAAGAAGAGCAATTTGGGGCGCTTTTAATGGGCGAATTCTCGAGCAAAACGTGGCAAAACGGTTTGGCAGGCGGGTTTTATACCTTCAAGGGCTTGCTCGAGGTGATGGCGCAAAAACTTGGTGGTCAATTAAAAGTTGTACCCATCGAGACCCATGTGCCAGAAAAACCTGAGTGTTTGCATCCCGGCATTGCTGGTGCACTCGAGTACAACGGACAATTTGTGGGGATTATCGGCGCACTGCACCCCAGTGTGGCAGCAGCGCTCGAGTTGCCAGCCAGTATAGTGATTGCCCAAATGCGCTTGCCGCTTCCAGAGCGCAGTTGGGCATTTTCCGACCCAAGCCGTCAGCCAGCAGCTCTGCGCGATTTAGCAATCCTCGCGCCTAAAGGCGTACCCTATGCACAACTCGAGCAGATTGCACAGAATGCAGCGGGAGCCTATCTAGAACGCATCGAGCCGTTTGATGTCTTCGAGTCCGAGCAGATTGGCGCGGGCAAACGCAGCATAGCGATTACCCTGACTTGGCGAGCACAGGATCGCACCCTCACCGATGAGGAAGTGGGGGCAGCCTTCCAGAATGTGATTGCAGCCGTGCGTGCAGCAGGTTTTGAAATTCGTGATTCATGATAAGCGCCTCCGATAACGCGCCACTGCACCCCCAGTGCGACATTTTCTAAAGCAAAACAACGCCTTGTGATGTTTGACTACAAGCAAGAGCCGCAACTCCTGCTCGAGCCGCACCGTCAAATACACTCGGACACCTCGAGCGAGGGAGATGATAGATTGCGTTTATCGCTTGCTCTTTATAAAGACGACAGCTCGAGAAACACCAGCTCGATTTATGATTTCTTCTACTGTCACTGATATTTCAGGATTTGCTCGACTCAAAAGCAATATTTCGGACGCACCTGTACATCCGAGGCGCAGTTTTGCCTTTGTCGGTGAATCTTTCGAAGGTGATTTTATCTTCGGCGGTTTATTCAATCGGCGGCAAGATTTGGGGGCTGAAAAATGAACGGTGTACTTAGTGGCAACTGCTGCTACCTTCACCCTCGGGCGCGACTTTGCCATCGGTGCGGAACGAATGTCCACAGCCGCAGTTGCTGGTGGCATTAGGGTTGGAGACCACACTAAACCCACCGCCCATCATGTTTTCGAGATAGTCTACAACAGCGCCTTCTAGAAACGGTAAGCTCATTTTGTCCACCACGACCTTCACTCCATGGCTTTCAAAAAATGTATCGCCCTCGAGTGTACGGTCATCTATTGCCATGCCATAGCTGTAACCACTGCACCCGCCAGATTTGACAAACACCCGCACCGCAGCAGAGGGCTTATTGTTGTTTTGCAGAATTTCCTTGGCTTTGTTGGCACCATACTCGGTCATGCTAACCATGAGGCTATGTTATCACCGATTGATTGGGAAAATGGTGCGCTGATTTACATCGGTCAAGCCCGAACCCAATGCTCTGTATTTTATGTTGACATTTACATTTTCATGACACTTTCCCTGTTAATTTGCGGTTTGTTAAGGGACATTCAGGCGCATTCAAACCTGAATGCTTGGAGATGATGATGAAAACAAAAAAAACACTTTTACTCAGCGTTGCCTTGCTTGCAGGGCTTGCCCTGGCGGCTCCAATTCAAGTGCGTGATGGCTTAGGACGTACAATTACAGTCAATGCTCCTGCCAAGCGTATTGTGGCATTGTCGTTAACCGCCACCGAGGTTCTGATTGATATTGGAGTTACTCCGATTGGTCGTCCTAGCAGCGCTACATTTCCCGAATCCGCCTTGCGAATTCCTGATATCGGAGGTGCCTACCGTCCCGAACCCGAAAAAATTCTTGGGTTGCGTCCAGAATTGCTGATTGGTTCTGTAGGTACCACAGCCGCCAGCATACGACAGCTTTCTAATTTGCCAGTGCCGTTAATTATCACTGCCGACTCGAGTCTAAATGATGTCTATAATACCTATACGTTGCTTGGCAAACTCACAGGGCGCGAAAGTTATGCCCAAGCGCGCCTGGACTTCCTGAAGTCCCGAGTTAAGCGCACTGTTGCTAAAGTGCCAAACAAAGTTACCAAGCCCAAGGTTTTGGCGATTTTGGCAGCAGGTGGACAGTCTTTTAGCACCACCGACGAAACTTTTATTGGCGACTTGCTCGAGAAATCTGGCGCAAATAATGTGGCAAAAGGTACTCCCAGCGCCGACCCGCGCCAGCCGGGCTTTGTCACCCTGAGTTTGGAGCAGATTGTAGCGGCTAATCCCGATGTGATTCTTGGCTTCCGTGCCATTACAGCAACAGGCGCACAAGCCCCCAACCCGCTCGAACGACTCGAGCAAAGTGCAGCATGGAAGAACTTAAATGCTGTTAAAAACAATCGGGTGCATATCTTAAGCTCCGACCCATTTGTCAGCGCCCCTGGTCCGCGTGCCGTGGAGATGCTCGAGACCCTGATTGGTCTGTTATACCCAAAGCGCTAAAGCCCTCCCGAGGTACACTTTTTGGGGCGCGCAAAAAGTGTACCTTTTACCTATGAATCAGTCTTCTACTTTTTGGTTTATTGTTCTCGGTGTAGCCCTTTTAGGCGTGTTGGGCATTAGTTTAGCAAACGGGTCTTACCCGATTTCGCTGCAAACACTGCTGGACTGGTTTGCCGGGCAAGCCGACCCAACAGCTTCACAGATTTTGTCCGAGGTACGTGCGCCTCGAGCGTTTTTGGCATTGTTGGTAGGCGGCTGTTTAGGGATGAGCGGACCGCTTTTGCAGGCGGGTTTTCGCACCAGTTTAGCGGATTCTTATTTGCTTGGTCTAGCGGGTTTTGCAGCACTGGGAGCGGTGCTCTTACAACAAATCGGGATGGCGGGTTTTGGCACCCCAGTGCTGGCAACGATGGGTGCGATACTCGCAGTATGGCTGCTATTACAACTGTCTTTTGAGCGCTCAAGCGAACGCCGTGCTTTGATTGGTGTAGCGCTTGCCGCCATAAGCTTGGCGGGCTTGGCACTGCTCTTGGCATTATCGCAAAGCCCCTCGAGTGCCAATGTGTTGGGTTGGGTTGTGGGTGGCTTTTATGCCTTAGGCAGCAATCAGCTTCTTTTGATATCGCCATTTGCGGTCTTTGGTATTGGCTTGGCACTGCTTTTGGGGCGTATGGCAAACTTACTACAGCTTGGCGATGATATCGCCGAGAACTTGGGGTTGAATGCCAAAGCTGCACGCTACCTAGTCTTAATGCTTGCGGCTCTTTTAACGGGGATTGCCGTGGGCACAAGCGGCTTAATGGGCTTTGTGGGGTTACTATCGGTTAGTTTGGCACGCTTGTGGTTTGGCACCGATTACCGCCGCCTGATTCCCGCTAGTGCACTTATTGGCGCTCTTGTTGTGGGTTTGTCCGATTTACTTGGACGCACTCTGCTTGCCCCCAACGAAATCCCCGCAGGGGCATTCACCACGGTTTTGGGTGGGATTTACTTGATGGCGCTGGCGCGTCGTGCTTCATAAAAAAGGAGGATGCACCTATGCTGACCGCTCAAAACATCACCGTTCGTCGTGGCTCGAGAATCATTGTGCGCCAAGTCTCACTCGAATTTGTAGGCGGGCAAGTGAGCGCAATTATTGGCGCAAATGGTGCGGGCAAAAGCACGCTCCTGGCAGCTTTGGCAGGCTTGCGCGGTCTAGCACATGCAGAAGGCAGCGTTACTTTGTCGGGAACGGATATCGGCACCATGTCTAAGAGCGCCATTGCACAGCAGTTGGCATTTTTGCCAGCGCACTCGAGTGTACCGTTCCCGCTTTCGGTGCGCGAACTGATTTTGCTTGCCGAACCCACGCAGCAAGGTTTTGCTGCGGCGGTTGCAGCAATGGAACTTGGGAACCTGATGGCTAAACCCATGACCCAGCTTTCCACAGGCGAAGCCAAACGCGCTTGGCTGGCAATGACCCTATCGCGCAATACCCCAATTTTGCTGCTCGACGAGCCTCTGGCGGGTTTAGACCCGCGCTATCAGTTGCGTTTGCTCGAGGTGCTGCAAGAGCGAGCGCAAAATGGTGCCTGTGTAATTTTTATCGCACACGATATACCCTATGCCGCTCGAGCCAACCGCGTGATTGCACTTTCAGACGAGCGAGTGGTTGCAGATGGCACACCGCTCGAGGTTTTGCGCTCCGAGGTTTTGCGTCAGTTGTACGGGGTCGAGGTCTGGATTGGTAATGAGCCAAGCACAGGCGCGGTTGTGCCGCTTCCAGTTCGGGCTATCTAAATCTATCCCTTGTGCTTTTGGGTTTGGTGTGCTACCCTTTTTCGGCTGCCTCGAGACGGGGCTTATTTGTAAGGGGTTTTTATGTTTGCAATTGTGAAATCTGGCGGTAAACAACACCGCGTTGAGGCGGGTTCCGTCTTGCGTGTCGAAAAATTAAACGCCGAACCAGGCGCGACCGTCGAGTTGCCAGTGGTGCTGATGGGCGGCGAAAGCATCGCATTAAGCGGTAAGGTTCAGGCTCAGGTGCTGCGCCACGTCAAGGGCGATAAAGTCTACATTGACAAGTACAAAAGTGGTATCCAATACCGCCGTCGCAATGGGCACCGCCAAGCGTACACCGAGCTTAAGGTTTCGAGTCTCTAAACTCGAGAAACTCGAGTCTGTGAAGATAGAGGGTGAATTAAAATGGCACACAAAAAGGGTGTAGGCAGTACCAAAAACGGACGCGATAGCAACCCAAAGTACTTGGGTGTGAAACGCTTTGGTGGCGAAGTAGTCAAAGCGGGCAATATCTTGGTGCGTCAACGCGGAACCAAGTTTAACGCAGGCGCAAATGTCGGCATGGGACGCGACCATACATTGTTTGCACTGCAAGCTGGCGTGGTCAAGTTCCAAGACAAGGGTGCTTTCGGGCGTTTTATTCACATCGAACCTGTTGCTGCAGCAGCGAACGATTGAATCTAGGCATATCAATAGGCATATCAAAAAGCCTCGCCTTGGCGCGGGGCTTTTTTGTTGTGCTTACGGTTCGAGATTCAAAGTCCTGTGCTTAAACCACACTGTAAAGCTACTGGTTTTGTGCAGATTAAGTAAAAGCCTAGAAGCCAGATTTATGGCAAACTGTCTTATACAAGCCAATGAAATGTTTATCAATGGAGAAAAACAATGAAATTCCGTGATGTTCTCGAGATCGAAGTCACCGCAGGTAAGGGCGGCGATGGCAGTATGTCGTTTTTACGTGCTGCGCACATGCCCAAAGGCGGACCGGATGGCGGTCACGGCGGCAAGGGGGGCAGCGTATTTTTGCGTGCCATTCAGGGCGTGGAATCGCTGGATTCTTTGGTAGGCAAACGCAAATTCAAAGCCGAAAACGGCGGTTACGGCTCGGGGCGCTTAATGCACGGTGCGGATGGGGCAGACCTAACAATAGATGTGCCTGTTGGTACAGTCTGCATAGACCTTGGCAGCAACCGCATTATTGCCGATTTGCTCGAGGTCGGGCAGGTAGAGCGCATCGCCAAGGGCGGCGAGGGCGGGCGTGGTAATAGCGCCTTCTCGAGCAGCACAAGGCGCTCCCCACGTTTTGCCGAACTTGGTACCTTAGGCGATAACCTGCGCGTACGTCTCGAGTTGCGCTTGATTGCCGATGTGGGTTTAGTGGGGTATCCCAATGCGGGTAAGTCCAGCCTCTTAAAGGCGCTGTCGAACGCTAACCCTGAGGTTGCGGCGTATCCGTTTACGACCTTAAACCCAATTTTGGGCGTTATTGAGCGCAATGATACACTCGAGAGCCGTTTTACCTTGGCAGATATTCCAGGTATCATCCAAGGGGCGCACGAGGGTAAGGGCTTGGGTTTAGAGTTCTTGCGCCATATCTCGAGAACGCGCTTGTTGGTGTTTGTCCTGGATGGCAACGAAGCGCCGCGTGAACACTTACTGGCGCTGCGCCATGAAATTCAGAACTACGACCCGAGTCTGCTCGAGTTACCCGCAATGATTGTTTTAAATAAACTCGATTTGCTCGATGAAGAGTTGCGTGGGATGCTCGAGGCAGAGCTGCTCGATTTTGGCTTACCTGTACTGTGTGTGAGCGCACAGCGTGGCGATGGTTTGCCTGAATTGCGCGAGACACTGTTTCAGATTCTGCCGCCCAAAGTGCAGCGTGAAAGCCTTGTGGTGCGTGATACGGTCAGTGGACCTGAACCTGTGCGAATCCGTGCTGCTCCCGACTTCTATGCTGATGGCAGCCGCTTGTGGATTGTTACCGGTGGAACTTTTGGGACGCGAATCGAGCGCTTCTCGAGGCATCTCGAGGATGCTGCTGAATACCTTGAAAAACTCTTTAAGCGTGAAGGCTTAAATGCCCAACTCAAAAAAGCCGGTGTTCAATCGGGAGACACTGTAAAAATTGGCGAATTTGCTTTTGAGTTTTTTGAAGATGAGTTTGAGTCTAAAGCATAGACCAAGCGAATTTTCTCATCGCTGTGTTTTAGGCTGTTTTTCATGCTCAGTCGTCGTTTTTCCATTTACTTATTGCGCGAATCTGTGCCACTTTATATTTTAGGTATTTCGGTGCTGTTGCTGTTGTTGGTGATAGATTACTTTGGTACTTTGCTGGGGTTTTTTCTGCGCAACAATTCACCTATTGGACTGATTTTTCAAAACCTCGCCGACCGCATTCCATTTTTTTTATCGTATATGATTGCGCCAGGGCTTGCTTTTGCCATCCCTGTGGGTTTGGGGCGCATGGGCAAGGATTCCGAACTTAAAGCCTTGTACGCCCTTGGAATACGCCCGAGCAAAATGCTTGGGGTATTTGTGGGTTTTGGGCTAGTGATGACCGCTTTTCAGTTCTATAGTACCAATGTCTGGCAGCCTGCTGCAGAAGAGCGCTTTAAGGTCAGTTTTGCCAAGCTCTTTAACTCCGAACCATCAAATACCCAAGAACTGAAATCCTATGCCAGCCAGAATGGCAAAATACTTTTTCATGCAGGCACGATTGCACCAAAACTCGAGGATAAAAAAATTGCAGACCTGTATGGCGTGAGCGTGATTACTCCAGAAGGCACGTACACTGCGGCTCGAGGTCTGTGGGACGGCAGAGCCAAAACATGGCAACTGTTTACGGTGTATCACACCAAACTCGATGGCACGCTCGAGAGCGCGCCAGAAACCAGACGTGAATTTGCTTTTGAAGCCGCGCTTGAACCCGATGCCAAACCACCTGAATTTTTAAGCCTGCCCGACCTGGTCAAACGCGCCGGGAATCGTGCCCAGAGCCAGCAAGATTATTACGATGCCAACTATAAACTCCAGCGCCGTTTTGCAGACCCCTTTGCGGCTTTAATGATTGCCCTTTTGGGCGCTGCAATTGGTTTGACCATCTCGAGCCGTGCTTTTGGATTTTTAATTACCATTTTGGTACTCGCAGGCTACTGGTCGCTGTGGATGATTGGTCAGCAGTTAGCTGCTTCACAAGCCCTGCCCTTTTGGTTGGCAGCTTGGCTACCGACCTTCTGTTTTGCAATAACTGTGCTGGTCGCTTACCGGAGGCTATCGTGAATCCTGCCAGAGAAACCCAAAAAAACCTACAACCACGTCCTCCAAGTATCACCAAGCTCGATTGGTATCTGGTGGGCGAAATTCTGCCGTGGTTGTTTGGCAGCTTGGTTTTAATTGCTTTACTGATGATCATGGGAGCGCTCTTTGAGCGGGCAGGTGAATTTTTGACCAAGGGTGCAAGCCCAATTCTCATGCTGCAGTATTTGGTCTTTCGCTTACCAGAATTTTTATCTTTGGGTTTACCGCTCGCCATGCTCTTTGCCACAATGATGGGTTTAAGCCGTTTGAGCCAAGATAGCGAACTTAAAGCTGCGATCGTTTCTGGCGTTTCCCCAACGCGTTTGGTGATGCCTGTGGTCTGTTTGGGTACAGTGGTCGCACTGGTGGCATTTATCAATGCCGAAACCCTCAAGCCGAGGGCATTTCTCGAAGCGCAGCGTGTTTTTAAGGATATTGTGCTCTCAAACCCGAAAATTGTGGTTTCCGATGGGCAATTTTTTAAGGATTCGCAAAACCAAGTGATTTACATTGCTCCAGGTGGTTTATCTGAGGGTGGGATTTTGCGTGCTGTGACGGTTTTGCAGGGGCAGGCAGGTCAGGTACCAAGCAGCATTACTCGAGCACCAAGTGGCAAGATTCTGCGCGAACAAGGGGCAATTTTGCTCGAGAATGGAATCCGTACAACCTTCAAGGGCGGTGATGCCCGACCCGTAACCATAGCGCGTTTTGAACAAGCGGTTATTCCCATTCGGCAGTTGCGTCAAGGCAGTAGCCTGAGTGCCGATGCGATGCAACTTTCAGTATTTGATTTGCTGGCACGAATTACCGCTTACCGTGCTCAAGGTTTTATCCCAAACAACGAACTCACTGCCTTACACCGCAAATTTGCCGAACCACTCGCAGCGGTGGCATTTGCGCTTTTTGGTATTGGGATTAGTTTATGGACACTGCGCAGCAACCAGGGCTTGGGGTTGACAGGCGCGGCGTTTTCGATCTTTTTTTACTACGCAACAAGCACTGTTTTTCGGGTCATGGGCGAAAACGGCGCACTGCCGCCACTTTTGGCGGCATGGATACCTATTTTGCTGTACGCGGGCGTTGGAGCTACATTTTTACTCTTGGCAAGGCGGCGCTAAGTCACACTAGTTCGAGCCGTACCTCACCCACCTCGAGCGGTGTGTCCCCGAGTTCGCGACGCAACACCGCTAAAGCTACAAAACCTGTACCATCCTCCACACAAGCGCCAAGCTGCCCCACTTCCTTACCTTGCTGCACAATCACGCTGCCTACGGGTAGGATCGCCTCAAAACGCACCCGACGCAACACATAGCGCGTCTGCCCACGTGCCTCGAGCCGTGCCATGATTTCTTGCCCAATATAGCAGCCCTTTTTATAAGAAACCGCAAACTCAAAGCCGCATTCTTGCGGTAGTCTGCCAACAAAGCCGTCCGTGTGTGCATTTGGAATTCCCGCCTGGACTCGAGCCAGTTCTAAATTTTGTGGTTCGAGTACAACATTTTCGCCAATAGGCAATAGCACATCAAACCCACTAGGCAG
The DNA here is from genome assembly GCA_046289535.1 of Deinococcales bacterium. GTDB lineage: Bacteria > Deinococcota > Deinococci > Deinococcales > JAAFIG01 > JAAFIG01. The sequence continues at coordinate 13,673 of JBKBVO010000048.1, forward strand.
ACCTCGGTTTTTTTGCCAGTGTAAATGGTGGGTGGGCGGTTTGCCAATATGGTGCAGCAGTTTGTATTCATTTACAATTTGCAGCTGTATATCATCAAAAACAATATAGCGCTTCAAGCGTTCAAACAGCGCCTGCTCGAGTCCAGCGCAGCAAAAAACAAGCAAATCTGACTCACGGCGCAAGACCTCGATTTCAAATTCGATTTGCCCCTTGGCATTTAGAACCAGCGCCGTACAAGCCGTGCCGAGCGCGATATTGCGAATATCGTTGCTGCACTGCCCATGCAAAAACGGAATTCTGTCCGAACCCAAAAGCTGCAACACGCCTGTCTGCAAAGCCACATAAGCCATAGGTGTAGTTTAGTTGCTTACAGCACGGCACAAGTCCTGATAGGCACAACTGCGGCAGTGAAAACCAGTCTTGACACGCACCACACCGTTCTCGAGGTCGGATTTGGCTTCTTGTAAAATACTGCGCGACTCGAGGCGGCGCTTCTGGCTTTTTTCGGCTTCTGGGTTCATGATATTTTTGGTCTTGCCAGTTGCATCTATAGCGCAAAAAGCAACACGCACGCCGCTTGACAGCGCAATATCCGCAAACCACCATTCACGGTGGCGGTGCGGGTCGCGCCACAGCTCCCGTGCGCTGTCTAAATCCTCGACAAAGCGGTAAATCTCGAGCAGACG
>JBKBVO010000049.1:0-14298 GCA_046289535.1 Deinococcales bacterium
TTCGCCAAAAAGTGCGAACAATAACTGCCCAAAAAGTGCCCCACCAAGACCCAAAAGCGCACTCATCGGCAAGACCCAGAGCAGGTCACGCCACCAGCGTCCGCGCAAACCCAAAGTGTTTTCGGCAATTAAAAGCGCCCCACCCAAAAAGAGGGTCACCAGTGCGCCAAGCAGCAGTGCATCCCCAAAGCCACGGTTCCCAGCCGCACCGCTCGAGAACAGATTGCGAATTTTGGCATCGGCTTGGCTAAAAGCCGCCGCAAAATTACCCGCAGTGGTAGGAAAAACTAAACTGCGGTCTCCGGTTAGGGCGCTCAAAAAATCGATATCCGCATCGAGCGTACCCACTGCTACAAAGCGCACTCCCTGCGCTCGCAGTGCGCTTGCTACCGCCAGGGTGCGCGGCTTGGCAATCTCGGGCGGCTCGAGATTCGAGCCGGGTTCACCATCGGTAAAAAGCAAAACCAAGCGGGTTGTACCCGTTTCCGCCCCGTCTAAAGAACGGGCTGCTGTCTCGAGACCAGAACCCATTTCAGTTGCCCCAGCTGCTACAAATTGCGAAATCACCTGCTGGTGGTAAGCGTAGTCACGACCATAGCCAGAAACCGTGCGCGCATCGCTCGAGAAGCGGTTGATACTCATGCCCGAAATAATGGCATTGCTCGATTGGCGTGCTACATAGTCGGAGGCTGCACGCTTGACTTCGCCCAGTTTGTTCTGTTGCTCCATGCTACCAGAGGTGTCTATCAGCAGCGCCACGGCGACTTTGCTATTTTCGGGGGTGTTGTTTGGCTGCGCGGGGAACAAAACTTCAAATAAAATCGCACCCAGCACACAAGCGATAGCGCCAATCACGCCAAAGACAAGGCTTGAAGGTTTCACAGCAACATTCTACGCGACATAAAGAAAGTTGCAAATGCAAAAAACTCAAACTTGACGTACAATTTTTTTATGAAACACTTTGGCTTTGTGATCTTGCTCGCAGCGCTGTTGGTGAGCTGTCCCAATTCGTCTTACGCTCCTACGTTAAGTAACGAAGTTGGTACCGATTTTTACGAGGCGATCAATACAAAGCGCCAGAGCGCTTCGGCAGGCTCGCCCATCAATTGCAAGGCAGGCGGACCGAGCTTTCCTGCACAAAGTTTTAGCACGCCATCGCCCGCTTTGCTCAGGGATGCCACGCTCGAGCGCGCTGCACACAACCACGCCGACTACATGGCAAAAAATCACAGTGCCGGCATGCCGCCCGACCCACACAACGCAGCAGGCGATGGTACGGTGCTCTCTCGAGCGCGTGCAGCAGGTTTTTCGGGCAGCAGTTTAGGGGAAATCATGGCGTTTGACTTTGCGCAAGCAAGCAGTGTGATTACTGCATGGATGGATAGCGAAGTCGGGCACTGCCAAGTTTTTATGGATCCAGAATTTAACCGCTTTGGTGCAGCGCTTGTCACCACGGCTGGAGGCAAAAAATATTGGGTGGTCTCGTTTGGCAAACTCTAAGGTTTAATCTGAATTCACCGAAGTTGGTTTGGTTTTGATGGGCTTGGTCTTGACCAAACGCACTCTCGAGGGCGTCACTTCGTTAGACAAGCGCATATGGTGTTTGGCTTTGCTTGTGTCACGCTCCAAAAACCACACCGCCAAACCAAAGTGCAGCAGTTTCTTGCCTTTTTGTGGGGTCAGCGTAGCGGCAATCTGGCGCACCAAGGGAATGGTAAAAACAAATTCGCGCCCGGCGGCGAGCGCGCTCGGCGCCAGTTCGACCAACCAACCTGCTTGCACCAACCTGGTTAAATCTTCGGCGACCGCACGGTTTAAAATTGCCTCGAGTGCATTTGCAAAAACCCCGTCTGAAAATAGTGCTGCTGCCGATAAGGTTTCGCGCACCGAACGCGGCAATTCGTCTAAACGCTCCAAAATAGCTCGAGAGACAGCTTCGGGCACCGTTTGGTCATTTTGAAAATCGCTTTCGAGACTCGCTCTACCAAGGCGCTCGAGCAACCACGGATTCCCTGCCGAAAGCTCGAGCCAACGTTGCACCAAACTGATTGGTTGTGGTCCGCCTAAACTTTCTAAAAGCGCACGGGTTTCAACAAAACCTAAGCCTCCCAAACGCAAGGTCTCGAGCATGGGTTTGGCTTCGGCAGCATGGTGCAAAATCAGGCGCGGCTTGCCCGTTTGCACCGCCAAACGCGCCAACACCTCGGGGCAAAACTGCTCGGATTGCTCGAGTATAATCACAAGGGCTGGGTGTTGCTCGAGGCGTTCCAAAGCAACCTTATCGAGTTTTTGTTTGGGATACAAAATAACGCAGCGCGCTTCTTGCTCGAGGCGCTGGATAAATTCTTGCAACAAGCGGCTTTTGCCTGAACCCACTGCGCCCACCACTTGAGCCTGCACTGTGCCCTGTTGCTGTGCCAATGCCCACAAGTTTTCGCACCAGCGCAACTCGTTGCGTCGCCCTTGAAAAGGGGTCAAGGTGGTGGCATTTTTGCTCATTTTAAAATGAACCAGACGGTAGGGTCCACGTTCTTCGGCGTAATCGCGCACCACACGGCTGTGCGCGAGCGTAAACTGTGCATGACCTCTGGCAGCATCGCGGATGCGCTCCGAAACCAACACTTCGCCCGGTTCGGCAGCACTTGAAAGGCGGCGCGCCAGATTGACAACATTACCAAAAACAGTGAGTTCCTTACCCACCCAGCCTGTCGTTGCGCTATCGGTGTCCACGCCGGCACGACCCTCGAGTTCTAAACCAACGCGTGTACCATAGGTCTCAATAGCGTTTAAACAGGCTTTGGCAGCCCGCAAAGCGCGCAAAGGGTCGTCGGGGTGGGTTTTGGTGAGTCCGAATGCCGCCAAAACTGCATCGCCTTGAAATTGCACCACATGACCATCAAGCACTTCGATTTCGCCCGCCAAAACTGTCAGGATTTCGCCCATCAAATCAAAGTATTCGTCCGAGCCGTACTGTTTAGCGAGCTTGGTACTTGCCACCAAGTCCACGAATAACACCGCCACACGGCGTTGCTCTTGGGCACGGTCGGGCAGCAGCACCGCACCACAGACGGGGCAAAAACGCCACCCCGCTTTAATTGGTTCAGCACAGCTTAGGCATTGCATGAGCGTATTGTGACACAAAACTGTCACGCGATGGAAGGGTTTGCTTCAAGGTACGCACACCGTCTTGGTAAACCCACTGGGCAATCCACAAACGCAGATTTGCTCGCAAAAGACAGCACACACCCACTCCTGCTATTCAAGGAGTGTTGAACTATATTATCTTAGTGTAAAAAGCATTGACTGCACTTCTTGGTATCAGCGCTCATGTCTGCCAAAACGCCTGAACCACCCCCGAATATTGCCCATGAAGCTGGATATTTTTGGCGCTTGAATGTTTGGCTCGAGTGCAGATTCTGATTCCTCGAGCGGTTTTCCAGTCAAGCGAGCATGGGCTTGACGACTTGCCATCACTACCAAATCGTCGTCTGGTTCGAGTGTGGTGCTGCCACGCGGCACTAGCACATGCCCTTGGCGCAAAATCGCCACCAAAAGGGTGTCTTGCCAATCTAAATCGCGCACAGCCTGATTACGCCACGCCTCAGGCACTGCCAAGCGATACAGCCGCTCCTCGTCGTTATCCGAGACCATCAGCGCATCACGCTCGAGCAAATCGAGCAGGTCTGGTGTGTTGTTTAAGCCTGTAGCCCGACGCAAGTATTCGTTAATGTGCACAGGGCTGCTCGAGCGAGACTCGGCTTGGGCAGGCAATAGGCTCTCGCGCCCTGTGAGGGCATACCCAGCCAGTGTGGTCAAAAGCAATGGTACCAGCAAACCGTAGCCACTCCATTCGGTAATCAGCAGTGTCGCTGCGAGTGGCACATTCATCGCGCCCGCCAAAAACGCAGCCATGCCCGCCAAGGTAAATGCCGCAGGTTCGATTGGGCTGTTGGACAAGAGCAAATTTAGACCCTGTGCATACAGGTTGCCAATGAGACCGCCAATCACCAGACTTGGCGTCATCAGACCTCCTGCTATTCCGCCCGAACCAGCAATCAAAACCATTGCCACACGCAACACCAAAAGCGTAAAAATTGTGTCAATCGGCAAAAAACTCGAGAGCGAAAGCTGCATCCAACCTAAGCCATCTCCCAATGCCAGGGGGCTGAACATCGCTAAACCACCCAAAATAAGTGCCAAAAGTGCTACCCGTATCCAAAGTGGCAATGGTACAAAGCTCCATGCTTCGCGCAAGCCGCGCATCGCAAGCACAAAACCAGTAGCCGCCAGCGCCTCGAGCAAACCCAATACAAAAAAAGCGGGCAAGATGACGGGCGGTTGACCACCTAAAGGGGCGAGCGCAAATAGCGGGTCAAATCCGCGAAACAAACCGTACACCGCAAATGCCACCACACTGGACAAGACTGCAGGCATCAGTGCTTCGATTTCGAATTCAAAACGCCGATAAAGCATCTCGACGGCTAAGACGGCTGCTGCTAACGGTGCTCGCAGTGCCACCCCAAGCATGGCAGCCAAAGCGGCGATAAACATCAGGCGGCGATCTTCGTCCGAAAGCCGTGTCAGGCGACTAAATATTGGTGCAAGCAACATCGCCAGACTCGAGAACACCCCTTCGCGCCCTATGGGTACTCCAACCCCAGCCGCTAAAGCTCCCTGAATAAACTCAAAAATAGTGCGGCGTACAGGTGGAGCAGCATTGTGCTGATGAAACGCAGCAATTGCAGCATTGATTCCATCTGGCTCGAGGGTTTCTTGGTTGCGTGAGCGCCAAAAAAGCACCCCAACCAAACCAAGCAACAATACAATTGGCAACAACCACGGCAGTTGTGGGCTATAGCTCTGCAAAATCCCACCTTCGCTGGGCAAACCCGGAGGACGCAAACCCGTTAAGCCAGTCAAAAGCCATTCTTGTAAACGCTCGAGTAACCATGCCAGCAAAGTACCGCAAACCCCTACCAACAAACCTGTGCCAAGGCTGTACAGCACAACTCTGCCCGTCTCGAGACGAGCACCCCAAAAAGGCAACGAGCGGCGGGTAGGCTGCATTAGCGGAAGTTAAAACCCAAACCCACAGTGAGTCCAAATGTACCACCATTGAGTGCAGGGATAAAACTCGGAATCAATTCAAAAAAGAATCTGCCGCCTAAACCACCCACACCGCTTTGGTAGCCAACGACCCCGCGCACTTCGGCAAGGGCTTGTCCGCTTTGTAGACCTGCAACACCAACAAAAGAACCAACCAAACCCACCCCAAGTCCAAAATAGGCACTCGAGAAGTTCTGGATTGGCAGCACATAGTAGCCATCGAGTGCCAAACGATACGCCACAACCAATGTGCTGGCGCTGGCGCGAAACCCAAAGTTGACTTCGGGGAAATCCACACCAAACTGCACACCGACCTGGGGCAGTGCCCAAGCACTGGCGCTGCCACCCGAAAATGGGAAAAGCAATTCGCCGCGTATACCAAAGTATTCGGCAGCCTGTGCGGTTTGCAAAGTCAAGACCGCCAGCACAATCACTAAGCATCGTTTCATCCTGCTCATTCTAACCAGTTTGCGCTAGAATGTAAGCCGATGAAAGCCTTACAATTTTTACAAGTGGCAGTGCTGATTTTGGGCAGTGTTTACCTGCTTGTTTTACACCTCAATAACGCCAATGTAGTTGTGCTGCTCGAGGCATGGGTCTTGGGGCGCTTTCTCAGTCCAGTAACGCTGGTTTTGTTTTTGGCATTTTTGTTTGGTTTGTTGTACGGCTTATTGTTGACTGCTCCAAGCCTTGTGCGTCGCTCGGTGCAGATGCGCCAAATGAATAAACGCATCCGCGAACTCGAGAACCAGCTTACCAAGCAAAAACCTGCCGAAACCCCACGTATTCCAGACCGCGCCGAGACGCTCGAGGCACTGCGCTCTGAAGGGAAAATGTAACTGCTCAAGGCAGCATTGAGTGCGAGATGCGGAGTGGTGCCCTAGCAGCAAGATAGATTCAAAATAAACCCAAAAAAACCTCGTTGTAGACGTATTAAAATCGCTTGACCAAAATAAGCTTTGTGGGGTAAGATTATGTGCTGGGCGAAATGCCTATTTGCCGAGAACGCAAAGGAGAATTCATGTTCGAAGATCACCAAAACCACAAGCCACTCGAGGAAATCACCGATAGTCTGCCCTACAGCGAAGAGCAACTTGCCGAAGGAGCCGAAAACTATACTGCCGATAATATCAAAGTCTTGAAGGGCTTAGATGGTGTGCGCAAGCGTCCGGGAATGTATTTGCAGGGTGGAACCGGAGTAGATGGTTTCCACCAATTGCTCTCGGAAATTTTAGACAACGCCATTGACGAAGTTCAAGCCAAGTATGCGGATACGGTGACTGTTACTTTGCACCAAGACGAGTCAGTAACCATCACCGACAACGGACGCGGGTTTCCTGTGGATGCGATGGCATCCGAGGGTGGTCGTCCAGCCGTAGAAGTAACCTTCACGGATTTACATGCAGGCGGTAAATTCGATGATGGCGCATATAAGGTTTCTGGTGGCTTGCACGGTGTGGGTGCCAAGGTCGTCAATGCTTTATCGCTGTTTTTGCGCGTGGTAATCAATAAGGGCAAAAACCAATACCGAATTGGTTTTGAGAGCGGTGTACTCAGCGAACCACTCAACATCATTGGCACCAACAAAAGTGGACGCAACGGCTCGAGTATCACCTTTAAGCCCGATCCCGCGGTGTTTAAGGATATTGTAACCCACTGGGATTATCTCAGGATTCGTCGTCGCTTGCGCGAGTTATCGTTTTTGGTTGGTGGTACCAAAATTATTCTGACCGATGAACGCGATGGACACCACAAAACCGAAACTTTTTTTGAGAAGGGTGGCGTGGCAGCCTATGCGCGTAGCCTGGTGGGAGACGATAAACTTTTATATGACACGCCAATTTTGCTGAGCGGCATCCAAGATGAAATCAAAGTGGAAGTTGGCTTGATTCATTCCACAGGTTATACCCCTAATTTGCTCGCCTACGCTAACATGATCACCAACCGCGATCACGGCACGCACATGACGGGTTTTCGTACTGCTTACACACGCGTCCTGAACAAGTACCTTAAAGACAAAGGCATCTTAAAACAAGGCGCGGTCGAACCCAACGGCGACGATTGGCTCGAGGGCTTAAACGTTGTAGTTAGCGTACAACTGAGCGACCCACAATTCGAGTCTAACGCCAAAGTCAAGCTCCTCAACCCTGAAGCCCAAGGTGCAGTGAGTCGTGTGGTCTCGGACAAGTTGTCCGAATTCCTCGAGGCAAACCCCAAAATTGGCAAAGCCATCGCCGAAAAAGCCGCCGATGCCGCGCGTGCGCGCGATGCCGCACGCAAAGCCAAAGACCTTGTGCGCCGCCAGAACCCACTCGAGAACGACGATTTACCCGGCAGGTTGTCCGACTGCCAAAGCTCTGACCCCGCCGAATCCGAGTTGCTGTTGGTCGAAGGTATCTCCGCGGGCGGAACCGCCAAAGGCGCACGAGACAAGAAATTCCAAGCTGTGCTACCCTTGCGCGGCAAGGTGCTCAATGTTGAAAAAGCGCAAATCACACAAATCTTGAAAAACGCCGAAATCCGTAGCATGATTGCCGCCATCGGTGCAGGTGTGCAAGGTACGGGTGACAATGCCCACTTTGACCTTGGTAATGTGCGCTACCACCGTATTGTCATCATGGCTGATGCCGATGTAGACGGCTCGCATATCTCGGTGTTGTTGATGACCTTTTTTTACCGCTTTTTACGCCCGATTATCGAAGCGGGGTACTTGTATATCGCTCAGCCACCACTATTTAAGCTCACCATCGGGCGCAAAAGCGAATACATTTTTAACGATGAATCCCTGAAGAAGCGGCTCGAGGAGCTTTCAGATAAATCCAATATTTCCATCCAACGCTATAAGGGCTTAGGCGAAATGAATGCCGAGCAGCTCTGGGAAACCACGCTCGACCCCGCCACGCGGATGATGAAACAAGTGACTATCGCCGATGCGCTTGAAGCCAACGAGTGCTTTAAGGATTTGATGGGGCAAGAAGTTGCTCCACGCCGTGCATTTATCGAAGAAAATGCGGTTTTTGCTAGAGTAGATGTATAACTTTTGCTAGAGTAGGTGTATAACCAAGTTTCTCGAGTTGCAAAAAAGGAGCTGTGTTTGTCACAGTTCCTTTTTTAATCGGCAGCGAGGATTTCCGTACTTTATTGGCTGGTGCCTTTATACCTTTTTGCCCTCGAGCCTGCCTCCCCCCGTTCGCAGAAGCACATACTCACCGCCAGCGCAGCAGTAAACCCACAAACTCGAGTAACTTCAGTCCGCGCTGCCAGCGTTTTAATTTCACAATGCGCCATAACCACTCAAAGCCAATATTGCGTATCCATTGCGGCGCAAGTGGGGCTTCCCCCGCCAGTACATCTATCGTGCCACCACAACCAATCGCTACTCGAGCCACGCGCTGGCTTTGGTTAAAGCGCTCTTGCTTACCCCCGCCCAAAGCGGTCAGCAGTAAATGCGTATCTGCCTCAAGAATCGTCTTGGCAATCTGCTCGGTTTGCTCTGGCGCAAAATACCCATCCTGCACTCCGGCTACCACAATGCCGTACTGCTGTTCGCAGGCAGCAGCGGCTCGAGCCGCTACACCTGGCTTTGCACCCAAAAAAAATACACGCAAGTTCTTGCCTTCTTGCTGCATTAAACCGCGCGCAATATCGACACCTGTGGCTCGAGGTACGATATAGCCAAATCTCCTGCCCGCCAACACCATACCAATACCATCGGCGGTAATCAGGTCTGCGGCAGCAATATCTTCGGCAAAGGCTTTATTGGTTTGGGCTTGAACAATAAATTCGGGGTTATTGGTGACAACGGTTTTTTTGGCATTGGGGTCTTTCACCCACTGCCCTAAAAGTTCTAGGGTTTCTGGAAGTGAAATTAAATCCAGTGGTAAACCAAGTAAGCTGATACGCGGCATACTTCATTATAAAACCCAAAGATGGTGCATCCCTTAACAACGTAATTCATCCAATTCACCTCGACATAAAATTGGTATTACAATATGACCGATGTACCTTAGGCTTCTGGGCGCACCCGAGTTACACCAAGATGGTGTGGTTAGTGCTTTGCCGCTCGAGCGTATTTCTTGGCTTTTGTGCTTACTCGCTTCCCACGCCGACTGGATTCGACGCGAAGAAATCGCCGAGCTAATCTGGACAGATGTAGACTCCGATACCAAGCCGCGATTGCGTCAATTGCTGTATCGCGCCAATAAACTGACCCGAGGTATCGAAAGCCAATCAAAGCGTTTGCGCTGGGCTGGGACAAGTGATGTACAACAATTTAGACAGCTTTGCCAAATGGGGCGCGAACTCGAGGCATTGCAACTCTGGCAGGGCGAATTGCTGGCTGGTATCGAAGCCGACGATTCCGAATTTGGGGCATGGTTGCAGCTCGAGCGCGATGATTTACAAAACCAACGCCGCGAAATCACTTTGCGCCTTGCACAGCATCTTCCAGCCCAAGATGCACTTTTTTGGCTCGAGCAACTGCCTATGCCCGACGAGGGTGTATTGCTCGAGAGCCTGCGTACTGCAGCACGAACAGGTGAAACTGCACGCGGCGTGGCGCTCTATCGGCAGTACGAAAAAGAACTTGGGCTTTTAGGTGAAAGTCCATCCGAAACGCTACAAGCCGCACTTGAAACGCTTGTCAAGCATAAGACCCAAAATCTTGTGCCAAACTTACCCTCAGCGCGCACCCCGCTTGTGGGACGTGAGCAAGAACTGCAAACCCTGCTCAAGCTTCTACAAGACCAGCCAATCGTTAGCCTTGTGGGTATTGGTGGTATTGGCAAGACCAGTCTGGCACTCGAAGCAGCACGGCACCAACCTCACCCCGTGGTGTTTGTTTCCTTAGCAGGGGTGCAAGCTGGCACCAGCCTTGCGCCGAGTATTTTGGCGGCTTTGGGTTTATCGGTGCAACAAAACCCGGATACAGAACTGTACAACGCCTTAAAACGCCGCGACGCACCACTTCTATTGGTCTTGGATAACCTCGAGCAATGCCTCGAAGCAGCCCGAGAGGTGGTAGCATCTTTATCAGAGCTTTCGTGTATTCGGGTACTCCTGACCTCGAGAACCCGCCTAGGGGTGCGCGGCGAACAAATTTTCTCGCTCGAGGGCTTAAGCCTGCCTACACAAAGCACAGCGCTCGAAGCCTCTGGGGCAGGAGCTATGTTTTTGGCTGCAGCACGGCGGCAAGGTTGGAAACCTGAAGCTCGAGAGCGTGCCGTAGTTGGGCGCTTGTGCCACCTCTTGGCAGGTACACCGCTTGCGCTCGAGTTGGCTGCTGCATGGCTGCCCGTGTTGCCTATTGCCGATATCGAACAAGAAATCATCCAGGGCTTGGACTTTTTAAGTGGCAGTTTGGCAGATCTGCCCGAACGTCAGGCTGGTTTGCGTGCAACTTTTTTGTACTCTTGGCGTTTGTTGTCTCCAGCCGAGCAGTGCGGGTTAAGGCGTTTATCTATTTTCCGTGGCGGTTTTAGCAAGGAAGCAGCGCTTTTGGTCGCCCAAATCAATCACCGCGATTTACTGTCGCTTTCAGAAAAAAGTTTACTGCGTCTCGAGCGAGGGCGTTTGAGCTTGCACGAACTGATTCGCCAGTACGCTGCCGAACAACTACGCCAAGAAGAACAGGATTGGCAAGAAGTTGCCCAAAAGCACGCTCAATACTATTTGCAACTGATCGAGCGTGCTAACCCGCATTTATTTCGACAAGCGCACGTGCAATGGCTACCTCTGCTCGAACTCGAGTTGGATAATTTTCGTGCAGCACTCACTTGGGCACTCACGGGGGGAGATGTGGCTTTGGCGCTCACTTTAGCCAATACTTTGTCTGATTTTTTTCATGCCAAAGGCTTGTTGCGCGAAGGGGCAAATTGGTTGCTCGCCAGCCTAGAGGGTCACGAACTTCATACGCCGCTCGCTGCCGATGCTTGGCGAAACCTGGCAAATTTTCAGTTGATGTACGGCGAATTAAACCTTTCCACTCAAACCATTCAAAAATCCATTGCCATTGCAAAGGCGCTGTGCGACACCAATCTCGAGGCGTGGGCGCATGCGGTTTGGGCACGCGCCCTAAATCGTTTGGGGCAATACCACGACATGCGCGAAGTTTGCCTTAAAGCACTCGAGCTTCCGCAAGAACAAGGGTCTAAGGTGGCTTGTTTGGCGTGGTTGGGTCAAGCCGAATTCATGCTTGGCGAAGACCTGGAAAGTGCCAAAGAACACCTGTCTTTGGCTTTGCAATTCACACGGCAACGAGGTTCTTGGGCTGCCATTTGCCTCATTCAGCAAGCGCTTGGCTCGATTGCTGCTGCTCAGGGCGAATTCGAAACCGCTCGAGCCTGTATCCGTGAAGCCATTGAAGTCAGCCAAAAAATGCAAAATCGTTTTGGCGAAACACTGCACACCACCACACTTGGACAGGTCGAATTGCAAGCAGACAACTTTTTGGCTGCCAAGGCGTGTTTTTTGCGTGCTCTGGCACTTGCACAAGAGCTCAATGCGGTGCGCGACATCAGTCATGGTCAGATTCAACTTGGTCATATTGCCGTGCAACAAGGCGATATAGCGCAAGCCTGGCAGCTCTACCAAGAAGCCCTGAAGTTGGCTCGAGAACTCGCCGACCAACGCTTGCAACTCGAGGTCATGGGGGGTGTCGCCAATCTCTATTTGGCTTTGGGCGACAGCGACTTGGCAGCGCAGTATTTGGGGCTGGCACTGTTGCACCCACACACCAACCGCGAGCTTGCAAGGTTGCTACAACATAGCAAAAGTGCTTTGGTGCACCTGCAAGACGCACAGCGCCGTGGCTTGGAGCGAGGCTTAGACCAAAGTGTGAGTTTACTTTTAGCAAGCAGTTTGTCTTTGCAACAGCGTGAGGTTTTTTGATCATATTCTGCTGACAGCAAAATTGGTATAGTAGTGAGCGTGCAGCGTCTCGAGGTTCACAACCTGGCTTTAATAGACTCGCTCGAACTCGAGCTTAAAAATGGTTTTAATGTTTTTACTGGCGAAACAGGCGCAGGCAAAAGCATTATTGTAGATGCCATCTGGCTCTTAACTGGTGCTCGTGCCGATACCGAACTGATTCGCTCTGGAGCGGAAAGTTTGGTGGTCACAGGTTTTTGGGATGAGGTCATGCTCTCGAGGCGCATACAGGCAAATGGGCGCAGTGTGGCACGGGTAGATGGTGAAGTGGTTTCCAATCGCGAACTTTCAGAAAATGCCGCTAAAATGGTCACGGTACATTGGCAACACGCTGCCCAAGCCCTGCTTGACTCGAAATATCACCGCGATTTTTTGGATGCAGCATTGCCCGATCAAGCCATTTTAGAAGACTACCGCCAAACTTTTAGCCTCTATAGCGAACAACATGCCAAATTCGAGCGCTTGGTGCAATCCGAGCGCGAACGCACACGGCGCATGGATCTACTGCAGTACCAATTGCGCGAAATCGAAGAAGCCGACCCCAAACCAGACGAAGAAGAACCTTTGCGTTTTGAACGCGAACGCTTACTCAATGCCGAGCGGATTGCAAAAGACGCTGGGCACGCACTTTTAGCCCTTGATGAAGACGAACAAAATGCTACAGGACTCATTGCTGATGCACTTAAATTTTTAAGCAGTGCAGGGCGTTTTGATGCCCGAGCAGCCCAACTGACCGCGGAGTTGCGCGAAGCTCTATCCAGTGTCCAAGCTATTGTTGGCGAGGTGCGCGACCTGACCGAACGCGCCGCTGCCGACCCCGAAGCCTTGGACGAAATCGAAAATCGTTTGGCGATGCTCGAGAAACTTAAAAACAAATACGGTGCCAGTTTAGCCGATGTACTTGAATACGCACAAAAACTGCGACTCGAGATAAACGAATTATCCCAAGTCGAAGACGACCTTGCCCAACTGCAACTGCAACTTGAGGTCTTAAAAACCCAACTCCAAACTCGAGCGGCTACCCTGACCCAGGCGCGCACAGAAGCAGCCACGCGTATTGCTCCAGAATTGGTTGCCGTGATTCAGAACCTTGGGATGCCAAGCGCTCGGCTCGAGTTTCGTTTGTTGCCCTGCGAATTAAGCCAGCACGGCGCAGAGGATATCGAAATACGTTTTTCTGCAAATCGCGGCGAAGAACTTGGCGACCTGAGCAAAATTGCCTCGGGTGGGGAACTCAGCCGTGTGATGCTAGCGCTCTCGACGGTGCTAGGCGCAAACACACCAACCGTCATTTTTGATGAAGTTGATGCTGGTATTGGTGGGCAGGCGGCACTGGCAGTGGCAAAAGAACTGCAAAAGTTGGCTCAAACACACCAAGTTTTGGTGGTCACACACCTTGCGCAGATTGCCGCAAAAGCCGACCACCACTACAAAGTGGAAAAACTCGAGCAAGACGGCAGAACTGTGACTCGAGTGCGCTTGCTCGATTTCGAGGCGCGGGTACTCGAGTTAGCCAGAATGCTTTCGGGAACAGACTCGAGTACCGCAATTGCCCATGCACGGGAGTTGTTGGGTTAGATTCTTACTTGACCTCGAGCAACTCAACATCAAAAATAAGCGCTGCATTTGGTGGAATAGCTGCACCTGCGCCTGCAGCACCGTAGCCTAAATCGGCTGGAATCACCAAACGGCGCTGCCCACCGACTTTCATGCCTGCAACACCCTCATCCCAACCGCGAATAACCCTGCCCGCACCAAGTTCAAAATCAAATGGGGTTCCGCGGTCACAAGAAGTATCAAACTGCTTTCCATCCACTAAACGCCCAATGTAATTGACCACTACGGTTTTACCAGCTACCGCTTCTGCTCCTGTGCCAAGTACGCGGTCTTGCTTGCCAAGGGTTTTGACATCTTCATTTTTGAAACTGGTATCCGCAGCAGGTTGATTGGCACATAGCCCTTGTTCACTCGAGGTTGGATTTGCGGTTGGAGAAGCTGGAGAGTTCTGCAAAATAAATAAACCGCCCACCGCTAAAATTAAAATGCCCGCGCCTGCACCGATTAAATTCTTATTCACAAAAGCCATTATACTATTTTATGAAATCCAAACTCGAAATCGCCCGCAATTGGTTGCCGCGCTACACCGGAATGCCGCTCGAGATGTTCGGCGAATATGTGTTACTGACCAATTTTGATGATTATGTGACACGCTTTGCCGAGCGTTTTGGTTGCCAAATTTATGGACAAGGTAAAGCCATGCAAGCC
>JBKBVO010000233.1:0-2972 GCA_046289535.1 Deinococcales bacterium
CGCACAAGGTCGCGCATATAGGCTTTGGCATCCACACTGTCCGAGAATGCCGCCGTCAAAGACGGGATTGGCAACAGCACTGGCAACTCGCGTCCACGCATCTGGCGCTCCATGCTGCGCACCGGATCTGCCATCACCGATTCGTCCACAGCAATCAAACCATAGCTATTGCTCGAGATCGCGCCTTCTAAGGTTTTGACTGCGCTATCGCGGGTGGCTTCCAGCACATCCACACCAGCCAAACGAAAACCTGTGGCGGTTTCACCATCGGTTAGAATTGCCAGTTTAAACGCCACGTCCGACCTCCTTTTTAATCACTTCGGTGGGAACGTTATAGAACTTCGCGCGACCAATGAGGCGTGCCAGTGCGATTTCTTGCTCTTTTTCCTTGAGATAGCCCAAAACCACACCAATACCGAGTGCATCGCCGACATAGGCCTTTTTGGCGTTCTCGAGCAGAATAGCGCGCACTGCAGTTTCAGCACTTCCAAGGTCGGTCGCTTCAGCAAGGGGCGCAAAGCTATTTAAGCCATCCAGACCACCACCGCCTGAAATTATCTGTTCAAAGCGCGCCAAGTTAACCTCTTTACCACCTTTAACAAAGTAACCCTCGAGATTTTGTTGCTGCCCCGAGGCTTTTAACTTCATTGCCGTCAGCAAATTCGTGGCATCCACTTCGCGCCGCAGGTAGTCTTTTAAGACGCTCGAGTCGGCGTTTTTGAGCGCAGTGTTGTAGTAGGCTTGATCGAGCGTAACCTCAAACTCGAGCAAGTTGTTGCTGGTGGTTAGCGCTTGGGCGGCTTTGCGAAAATCTGGAGCGAGCACCGAAGCGTTCATTCCTGCCACACCCGCCAAATTACCGACATCGGCAGTATTGGCTAGAGCCTGTAGAACGGCTGGCTTGAGGCTGCCTGCGGGAGTGAGGTTAGCGTAAATCTCTTCAGGGCTGCGTCCACCAATTTTGCCTCTGGCGATGGCTTTGAGGTTTTGCAGGTCGTAACGCGCAAGCAAAAGTGCGATGTCCTTGCCAGCCGAACCTGTGCCCATGCTATTAATTTTTTGAGCGGTGTTATAAAAACTGCGCGAGAGTGCGGCATCGAGCTGTGGCAAACCAGCGCCTGTAGCGGTAGCTTCGCCCAAATCTGGGGCAAGGCTTGATTCCGACAAGATGCGCAAGAACTCCGAGTAGGAGGCAGCATTCATGGCCTCCTCGAGCTTTTTTGTCACCAAACCCGCGTGCAAAACACGCACACGGGCATTGATGTAACCATAGTCATCGGGCATAGTTACCCCAACACTTTCGCCACATCGGCAAGGAGACCGTCTTTGGCTCTGATTAAACGACCCAGAAGCGTATTGGTGATGCTGCTATTTCCGCTTTCGTTGAGCGCACGGATACCCGTTTCGATAGCAGCATTGGCGCTCACTTCGGCATTTAAGCCCAATGCACTCAGGGCTTTTTGAGCCATCTCGAGATCATTTGGGTTGACCTCGAGCTTGGAAATAGAACCCAAAGCTTCGGAGGCTTCGCCAATCAATTTTTGCAATACACCCAAGTATTCACCAGACTTGGTGAACTGACGCAATTCGCTTTCTGCACTGCTAAAGGCTTGTTGGCTTGCGGTATGGCTGGCTTTTAGTCTCAGCGCAGCACCTTCGAGGTCGACAGCGCTTTTGGCGCGAACTCTTGCTGCTTCGAGTTCATTCTCGAGAGCGCGACGCTTGCCCTCGAGAATGCTACTTGCCTGTGCCTGTGCCGCTTTGACGATGCCATCAGCCTTACTGCGAGCCTCAGCCAGGATCGTTTCGATCTCTGCGCTGGCTTCACTTTCTAAAAGCTTGGCAAGGTCTGCCATAATTAAACCTTACCAGCAAGGGTGTTGGCGATGAGGAATCCGAAGATGATGATCGATTCTGGGAGCGCCAAATACACGATCAGCTGACCAAAGAGGCTTGGTTTTTCGGCGACTGCACCAGCAGCCGCACTACCGATTTGACCCAGACCGATACCTGCACCAATCGCAGCCAAACCAAGTGCCAAACCGGCACCAACGGCAACCAAGCCGTTGCCGAGTTCACGAGCGGTGACCTCACCCTCGGCTGCCAAACCAATACTGGCAAAAAGGGCGATGACGAGTGCGGGCAGAGCAAAACGAACGATTTTTTTCATAGTTCCTCCAAAGAGTTTAAGCAGCATCCTTGCCGCTGAGTTTGGCGAGAGGGCGATAAGCGCGACCATTGTGGTCGTAGTAACCAAATTTGGTAAAAAACTCGACGTAGTGCAAACGCAAAGGAGTGAGGATGTGACCGATAATAGTGAAGGCGATGAACAAAAGGTGGACCAAGCACCCAACAACAATACCAAGCACCACGCCAATGATACCGCCCGTGCCACTGCCAAGAGCGTGTGCGGTGTCGGTCGCGTAGTTTGCTAAGACGCCGCCCGACAAACCGACCGCATATAAACGCAAGTAGCTGAGAATATTGCCAAAATTGGTCGGCAGCTCGAGCGCCATGAACATCAGTTTTTTGCTCAGCAAACCAAAACCAACAACCCCCACAACAAGCAAAACAAGCTGCAAGGTGCCCACCCATGCTGGGAAAGTCCAGCCCAAGACAAAAGTACCCACAAGTGGCAGCATCGCGAGCACCGCCAAGAACATTCCCACACCCTCAAAGGCATGGGTGTTGTCGTGGTGTGCAAAGCCGAGCTTGGCACGCATGAACCAACCATACAACACGTGAATCACACCTGGAATGAGCGAGAGTAGAATCATCGTACTGCCCTCGTTTGGAGAGATGCGATGCAGCGGCGCGGTGATGAGCGCATTGCCACTTTCGCCAGCAAACTTAAACAGCCCGATGTACTCACCGAGTGTGCCGAAGAATTCACCGAAGACAACGCCAAAAATGATACTCCAAACGCCCATCCAAACAAGCAGTTTGGAAATACCGTTCAGCGTTTCGGAGCC
>JBKBVO010000050.1:0-14063 GCA_046289535.1 Deinococcales bacterium
ACGAAGATACCAACCACCAAAATGAAGCTGAAATCGCGTAGTACGGGACCGCCAAAAACGAGCAGCGCCAAGAGCGGCAACATCGTTGAGATGCTCGTGACCAGCGTTCTCGAGAGTGTTTGGTTGATACTTGTGTTGACGATTGCGGTGTAGGGCTGTCCGCGCATCAGTTTGAGGTTTTCGCGGATGCGGTCAGAAATGATAATGCTGTCGTTGATGCTGTAGCCAATCAGCGTCAGGATTGCCGCAACAGTGGTGATGGTGAACTCGCGCCCCAGGAGTGCATACAAACCAAAACAAATCAAGACATCGTGTGCTGTAGCAACAATACCGCCGATTCCCAAGACCCAATCAAAGCGCACCGCCACATAAATCAGGGTCAGACCAAGCGCCACCAGTACCGCGAGAACGGTTTTGCTGGTCAATTCGTTGCCAACGGCTGCGCCGACCGTCTCGGTGGCGCTGACCTGTGCTCCGGGTATTTTGGCAATGGCTGCCGAAATTTGGGCGATTTCGTTCTTGGTGCTGTTGGTACCGTCCTCGAGAATACGCGTGCGCACGGTGAAATCCTTGAGCGCCTCACCCGGGGTGAGGCTTTCAATCACCACAATGCCCCCTTCGTTCACACCCTCGAGACCACTCGTTCCGATGGTTTGGCGCATTTGCTCGGAAGTTGCCGCAAGCGGAGCTTTGATTGT
Source organism: Deinococcales bacterium (assembly GCA_046289535.1). Classification (GTDB taxonomy): domain Bacteria; phylum Deinococcota; class Deinococci; order Deinococcales; family JAAFIG01; genus JAAFIG01. Next base: position 699 of record JBKBVO010000050.1, read on the forward strand.
TAGGCTCGTACCTGCAGTAAAATCCACACCAAATACAAAACCCTTGCCAAAGATAGCAACAATGCCGAGTAGGGCGAGCAAAACACTGATGCTCGTGATGTATTTAGCGGGTCCCATGAAGTCGATTTTGGGCGTTGCGAACCACTGTGGAGCGCTGAATTTGAAGCGCGCAGCTAGGCTGTCGAGCAGCCATCTCGAGAAGTACAGATTGGAAAAAGTCGCTACAACAATCCCGACTGCGAGCGTGACAGCAAAACCTTTAACCGGACCAGTTGCGTAGTTGTAGAGTGCCGCCGCCGAAATGAGGTGCGAGAAATTCACGTCAAAAATCGTCCAGAAACTGTGCCCAAAGCCGCCTTTAATCGCCGACTTGAGTGATAAACCATCGCGCATTTCCTCTTTGATGCGCTCAAAGCTAATCACGTTGCCATCTACCGCACTACCGATAGTCAGTACCAGCCCCGCGATACCGGGCAGTGTGAGCACCGCACCCAAGCCCGACATCATGCCAAAAATTGCTAGACCCGAAAACAGCAGACCCAAGGCGGCGACCGTACCAAAAAACAGACCGTAGTAGATGTAAATCAAAACAAAAATCATCGCGGTGCCAAGTATGGCTGCGGTTAAACCCTGACGGATGGCATCTGCCCCAAGGGTTGGACCGATGGCTCGAGTTTCGATGATATTGACTGGTACGCGCAATGCACCCGAACGCAGCACCAATGCGAGGTCGTTGGCTTCCTCGAGGGTGAAATTACCGGTAATCTGACCGCTTGCACCAATTACGCCGTTAATGCGCGGTGCACTTTGAACAACGTCGTCTAACACAATCGCGAAACGTTTACCAATGTTGTTGCGCGTTACGTCGGAAAAAATGCTGGCACCTTTGCCGTTCAGTTCAAAAGACACCGTCGGAGAACCGAATTGATCGAATTGGGTCGAGGCTCGAACAATCTCCTCGCCCGTCAGCCGCGCTTCTTACATGTCTTAGGGTTTGAGTTCAGAATCTGCTTTTGCTGTTGCTTCGGGTTTGAGGAGCCTGAACTCGAGTTTGGCGGTTTTACCAATCAGGCTAATCGCGCGGTTTTGGTCGGCTTGTGATAGACCAGGCAATTCAACAACAATGCGGCGATTGCCCTGTACTTGCACCAACGGCTCGGCGACACCAGTTTGGTTAACGCGGTTTTCGATCACGTTGCGCACTTGGTTGAGGTCTTCCGCAGTAAAATTAGAAACTTTGCTTGTGTCTGCCTCGAGCAGCACACGCAGACCGCCGCGCAAGTCAAGACCCAAATTGATTGGCGAAGGCGCTTCGGCGACGTATTTGACGCTTGCTCCAGCCAATTTAGAGGGCAGTGTGCGTTCGAGTGCTTGCCAAGTCTTTGTCGCGAGCGGTTTTTTGGCATCGGCGTTGATAACGCTAAATGATGTGCCGTTTGGCTCAACTTTGACCGCCTCGAGATTTGGTAATGCACCTGTTTCGCCGAGTTTTTTGGTCAATTCGGCTGCCGTTATGGGTTTACTTGGAGTAATCGCAAGTGATTCGATACGCGGTGCAAATGGTTTCCAGAGAGTAAACAAGCTGGCAACGACGATCACGAGCATGATAATGCCGGTGATCAAATGTGTGGTAACTGGACTTTCCTGAGGGGCTTTGTTGCGGTTTCTATCCAAGCGCGCACGGGCATCACGTGCCATATTCTGTGCGCTAGAACGATTTTTTTGGGTCATAACACTCCAATACCTGCTGACCATAAACTCTTGTGGTCAGGATTGTTCGGTGACGAGTTAGGTCACACAGCCAAAAGCAAGATTATTCGCTTCACGTTGCTATTTTACATGTTCTACAAGACCCAGCGCCCATAGCGTGCCAACAAAAACTCATATGCGGCAGCGCTGCTGGTTTTTATGCGCTCGGGAACCTGCCGATATTTGGGGGCAGGCGCACTATGCACAAGAGTAGGTGCAAGAGCGTCATCCCGAGTAGCACCCGGCATTTGATTCACTGTTTTGATGCTGTCCAAAACAGTTTGATCGCGGCTAGGGCTGCTCAGACTCGAGGCACCACTATTTTTAGCGCGAGGCAAGGCAAACATCCCATACGCCCAAGGTTGTAGGGCAAGGATAATCGCAATCACTCGAGTAAAAAAAGCTTGCATCGGCGCGGATTGTATCAGCTATAGGTCGTTTTGGCTATATGTATTTTTGAATACGTAATTTTGTCAACTGATGTAGAATAGCGATTGTGAATCTAACCCCTGAATGGATACGCGCCAACCTGATTGGTGCTGGCTTTAGTATCAAAACCCCTTTTGGCGTGCGGCGCATCACCTATGCCGATTATGTCGCATCGGGTCGAGCGCTCGAGTTTGTGGAAAAACGCTTGCTCGAGTCGGTGTTGCCGTTTTACGCTAATACGCACACCGAGGATAGCTATACGGGCGCACACACGACACAACTAGCACATGAGGCGGGCGAATATATCAAAGCCCAACTCGGAGCGCCTGAATATAAAATCGTGTTTTGTGGTTCGGGGAGTACGGCTACAATTAAGCGGATGCAAGAAATCCTTGGGCTTGTTGCGCCAAGCACGCTCAAGGCGCGTCTGCTCGAGGTCATGCGCCCCGAAGAACGCCCCGTTGTGTTTGTCGGACCTTATGAACATCATTCCAACGAGGTTTCGTGGCGCGAGAGCTTGGCTGAAGTGATTGAAATCCCCCTTTGTCCTAAGGGACTTGTGAACCTCGATGCCCTGCATGCGGCACTCACCGATAAACGCTTTGTGAATCGCCCCAAAATCGGGTCTTTTTCTGCGGCGAGCAACGTGACCGGAATTCTTTCCGATACGCGCAGTATTGCACGCCTGCTGCACGCGCATGGCGCTTTTGCTTTTTTTGATTTTGCTGCGAGTGCGCCCTACGTGAAAATAGACATGCATCCCAATCAACCTGATGGATACGATGCAGTCTTTATTTCGCCACACAAGATGGTAGGCGGAATTGGCAGCCCTGGGATTTTGGTGTTCAACCCAGTTCTCTACAACCTGACTACGCCGAGCACGGCGGGTGGGGGTACGGTGACCTATGTGACTTCGAGCACACACGATTTTACTTCCGATATCGAAGCGCGCGAAGATGCCGGCACGCCTGCGATTGTACAAAAAATGCGCGCTGCCTACGGGTTTTGGGTCAAGGAAAAGTTTGGCATCGAAAACATCGAGCGCCTTGAAAAAAACCTGATTCAGAACGCGATTGCGCGCTTGCAAAAACACCCCAATATCGAGCTGCTCGGCAATCTTGAAGCCCCGCGCTTGGCGGTGCTTTCGTTTTTGGTGCGCTCCGATGGCGGCTATCTACACCCGCGTTTTGTGGTGCGCCTTTTAAATGACCTTTTTGGTATTCAGTCCAGAGGTGGGTGTGCCTGTGCCGGTCCGTATGGGCACCAACTGCTGGGCGTTACGCCAGCTGCCGCTGAGGCGTATCGAAGTGTGGTCAAGGCGGGTTTTGAAGGTATAAAACTCGGTTGGACGCGGCTGAATTTCAATTACTTTATCAGTCGGGATGAATTTGAGTTTTTGCTTCAAGCAGTGGAATTTGTCGCCTCTTATGGTCAAAGGTTTATTGGTAGCTACGACTTTAATTGGCAAACGGGAGCTTGGAAGCACCGCGACGCGCCTTCGGAACACGCTTCGCTTTTTGATTTGAATCCCCCACCCGAACCCGACACCGCCGCGGTACCCTACGAACGGTACCTGCTCGAGGCAAACGCCTTGGCTCAGTCTCTACAGCCAAGGTTCGAGCGCGAGATTCCCGACGCGGTACCTCGGGAATTGGTATCGTTTCGCATAGCCTAGTGCGTACCAATTAGCGCTGCGCCCTACCACCAAAAAGTGCGCTTAAGGGAAAGGCAAAAGACTGCAAGCCGGGTACCTCGAGCGTGGGAGTGCCTGTGATTTGGAAATCGAAATTGCCACTCAAAACGGCTGCCCCAGCTGTGAGTGGGTCTATTTGGAATCTTGTATAAATGACCCCCTTGTTGCCCGCAGGGATGCTGCCCCCCGCTTCGGCTTTGGCAATGACCTTGTTCCCCACCGTCAGATTGAGCGGCGCTACGAGACGGTAGCCAATTGGCGCGGGGTTTGTCACTTCAAACCCCAAATCCAAAACCGCCCCACCGATGCCCACAGTTAGGCGGGTCAGGTCTTGGCGGAAAGCAAATTTGGGTGGCTGGGAAGCAAGGCTTGGGGCTTGAAATGCACCTTGGGCAATGGTGAAAGGTCCAAAGCGTGGCTTGCCAAGAGCGCCAGCGTCTACGGCAAACCCGCCATCGATACGAAAAGTTACGCGATTGCCAGTAACAATCTTAAACAAATTTTGTAGGGTTTGTGGGTTGATTGGAATGGTTACATCTACCGTTACATTGCTCGGCACCCGGTTGGCTTTCATAACAAAGCCGGGTGTGCTTCCTGCCGCGAGCTTGGCGCCATCTAAAAATAAATCAAAATTCATTTCGGTCAAACCCAAATCTATAGGATTGGGGTTGCGCGCGGTCAGTAGCACCCGCACAACAGCCTCGGCGGCAACACCATTTAAGCCTGGCGGGTTCAGGCGTAACAACCCAGCCTCACGCATCTCGAATTGCGGGGTTTGGACGAGGTTGGGAACACAACTGACCAAATAAAGTAACAATGTAGCTAAAAGAACAGACCATTTTCTCATAGGCTCGAGTGTAAAGGGTTTTGTGTTTTTGGTGATGAGTGGCATGAGCTGCAAGCTTAAAAGTCAGAGGATAGGCTATTGCAGCCTATCCTCTTGAAAATGCTTTCTAAAGTGCTCGAGCGATGCTTTTCATCTGCATAAAGTGCAATAAATAATCTGGTCCGCCAGCTTTTGAATCCGTACCAGACAGGTTAAACCCACCAAATGGGTGGCAGCCAACCATCGCACCCGTAATTTTGCGGTTTAAGTACAGGTTTCCAACATGCAACTCGCGTTCGGCTTGCTCGAGACGGCTTGGGTCGCTCGAGAATAGCCCACCGGTCAAGCCGTACTCGGTGTCGTTGATGACTTGCATCGCGGTTTCAAAGTCCTGTACTGGTACGACCGCCAATATTGGCGAGAAAATTTCGTCTTGGGCAAGTTTGGCGCTTGGGGCAACATCAGCGACCACTGTGGGCTGCACATAGTAGCCATCTACTTCGGGATTTGCAGCAGTAGTACCACCTACGACTATTCGTCCTTCGGTTTTTGCGTGCTCGAGATATGCTTTGGACTTCTCTAAACTTTCGGTATTAATCACAGCATTGACATCGTTATTTTCGGCAGGGTCACCAACGCTTAAGGCTTTGACTTTGGCAGTCACTTTTTCGAGCACCTCTGGGTAAACACTTTCCACAACAATCAGCCTCGAGAGCGCGCTACACTTTTGCCCGGCAAAACCAAATGCCCCAGCTACAGCAGCACGTGCAGCAGCTTCGAGGTCGGCGGTCTCATCGATGATCATGCCATCTTTGCCGCCTAACTCGAGTGTTACACGCTTAATCCATCTTTGCCCGGGTACCACTTTGGCGGCTTCGGCGTTGATGTACAAGCCTACGGCTTTGGAACCTGTAAAGCTGATAAAGCGAGTTTTGGGGTGTTTCACCAAATAATCGCCGACAACTTCGCCCAAACCTGGTAGGAAGTGAATAACGCCGTGTGGTAGCCCTGCCTCGAGTAGGACTTCTATCGCTTTAAAGGCAATCACGGCGCTGTCTTCAGCGGGTTTGACGATCATGCAGTTGCCCGCGACGATTGGGGCGCAGGCTTGCCCTAAAAAGATTGCAAATGGAAAATTCCAAGGAGTGATGCTTACACCTACACCAAGCGGGATGTATTCGGCACGGTCGTGCTCGTTGGGCATTTGGTGCACTTCGATTGACTGGCACAGGCGCAGTGCACTGCGTGCATAGTACTCGAGAAAATCAATTGCCTCGGCGGTTTCGCCTTCGGCTTCAGCGTAATTTTTGCCGATTTCAAACGTGAGCCAAGCATTAAACTCAAGTTTTCGTTCGCGGATAATTTGCGCCGCGCGCACCAAGACCTGCACTCGCTGCTCGAGTGGGGTGTTTTTCCAAGTCTGGAAGGTTGCCCACGCACTGGTTAGCGCTTCTTCTGCATGAGCAGCAGTGGCGCTCGAGACTCGCCCGATTACTTGGGTGGGTTTACAAGGGTTGACCGAAGCGATTTTGTCCTCGAGCATGATCCGTTTTTCGCCAATGATGATTGGGTAGTCCTGCCCAAGTTGGCTCGAGACTTTTTCGAGTGCGGCGCGGTAAGCGGCAGCGTTTTCGGGCTGGGTGTAGTTGGCGTAGGGTTCGTTTTGATAAGGGGGAAGGTTCATGATATTTCTCCTTGGGCTTTTGTGCATGGTATAGGTTGGTTACAAGTGTTTATTTGAGAGAATGCAAACCTCACTAGAGTGCAAAGCTATAGACACGCTAAACAAGATGCTCTTCAGTTTTGTATTTGGCGCGGATTGAGGTCGCTCCCTTCGCAGTCATGTTCGTGTATGCCAACTTTGCTGCCGCTAAATCCCATAAAGCACAACCAACACTCTTAAACAGTACAAGCTGCTCGAGCCTTTTGGTGTTCAACGCTTGTCTAAGACTTTGAATCTTAGTCCAGTCCATACCAGCCTGCAAAATATCACCCGCTTCAGTATGTGCGCCTTCTAGATCGTCTACGAAGATTTTAGCGCATTTTGTAATCGTAAACGGAATCTCGAGCATATCTGGGCGGAATGCGCCAACTGCTGCTATAAAGGCGGTTGGTTTAACCTGATCTGAAATGACTGGTGAAGTTGAATTCGTTGTGGTACAGATAAAATCGGCTTCAGGTAGCACTTCAAGGCTCGAGACCGCAACTGCGCCAAAATCTCTTGCCAACGCCTGGGCTTTTTCTAAATTGCGCCCGTAAACCCAAATGTTTTCGAGTCGGTAATGTTCTATAAATGCCTCGAGATGACTTCTTGCTTGTGTGCCAGTGCCGACCACGAGTAAATTACCGCCTTGTGCAAAAGCAAGTGTTTGGGCAGCTAACAAACTAACGGCTGCCGTGCGACGCGCAGTCACGGTTACGCCATCGAGCATCAATAAGCGCTCGCCAGTGTAGGCATCCATCAAAATTACTTCGCCCTGTATGGTTGGTAGGTGTACATTTCGTGGGTGAACCGTGACCAATTTAGTGACAGCAAACTTCGAGTCCCGAGCAGGCATGAACAGCAAAACCCCATTAGGTAACTCGAGGCGCGATCGTTCTGGGGCAAAAGCCGCAGCATCTTGCAGCACCTCACGCACAGCATTGGCTAGGCTCGAGTAAGGGAGGAGTGCGCCAGTTTGGGCGGCGTTTAGAAATTCCACGGGCTTCCTTATACGTTAGTCGCGAACAAATTCTACTTACCTATTATTCCGCGCAGTACAAATAGTGCGTTGCTCGGGCGCTCGGCGATGCGTCTCGAGAAGTAAGCGTACCAATCCTTGCCATAGGGAATATACGCCCGCACGGTATAACCTTCCTGCGCCAGACTCTTTTGCAGGTCGCGGCGCACACCATATAGAAGTTGAAATTCAAATAGACTGTGCGGGATTTGGCTCTTGTTTACAAAATGCTTTATGTCTTCAATGATTTTGGAGTCGTGTGTGGCAATTGCAGTGTAGTTCCCGCGCTCGAGATTAGAATATACAAGTCGGCGGTATTGGTGGTCTACTACAGCTTTTTCTGGGTATGCCACTTCGCTGCTTTCTAAATATGCACCTTTGACAATTCGCAAATTTGGCTTTAAGTCTTGCAGGCTTGCCATGTCGCTTTCGGTGCGGCGTAGCATGGCTTGGAGCACCAAGCCAACGTTGTCAAACTCTTCGCGCAGGGCGCGGAAAACTTCAAGCGTGGCATCTACTCGAGGGCTATCCTCCATATCAATTCGTACAAATGCGCCCACGCTTTTGGCGGCGCTTAAAATACTGCGCCCATTTTCGAGTGCAAGTTCCTTTCCTACATCAAGCCCAAGCTGCGAGAGCTTAACCGAGATATATTTAGGAAAAGTCCGTGTGGCAATAGCAGGGAAAATCTCGAGAATTTTTTGCACAAACGGGTCAGATTGCTCTTTGGTGGAAATCATTTCTCCAAGCAAGTCCAAGATGCCGTGCACACCGTCTTGTTCAAGTGTTTCTACAGCAGTAATAGCATCGTGCAACTCATTGCCTGCCACAAAACGTTTGGCAAGACTAAAGCCTTTGGTTTCGAGTAAATTCTTGATTGCAGGGATTCCAGCCACCCCTAATACAGCCCGACGATAGTATTGCTCGAGCATTATTTGTCCTTTCTGGCGAGCAAACGCCGAAATTCGCGCACGTGCTCTTTGGCGGCTTCTTCGGCAGCACTTTGATCTTGAGCTTCGATGGCGCTGAGTATTTTGTGATGCGCGTTGCTGGTCACACTGGTTTGATTGTACTCGCGCGTTAAAAGTTTAACCCGTGCGACTTGCTGCGACAACCCAAAAAGAGTTTGCTCGAGAATACTGTTACCACTCGCATCGGCGATGGCACGGTGGAACTCGAGGTCGGCCCTGACTTGGGCACTGTAATCCTGAGGCGATGCACTTTCGAGGTTTTGCAGTGCAGTCTTCATCTTTTGAAGGTCTTTGCTGTTGCGCTTTGTTGCTGCTAAACGCGCTGCCAAGCCATCTAAAACTTCACGCACTGCATAGATTTCTTCGATTTCGGGCTGCGAGATACCGCGCACTTTTGCGCCTTTGCCTGCTTCGATTTGCACCAAACCATCTTGTGCGAGGCGTTGTACAGCCTCGCGCACAGGCGTGCGTGAAACACCCAAGCGCTCGGATAACGGGACTTCTGCAAGCCGTGTTCCAGCTTGGAGCGAGCCATTCAAAATCTCGAGTTTGAGGTGTTCGTAGACCTCATTTCTGACCAAAGTGGGACGCATAAAAAGCGCTTGGTTTTGCATTGTATACAGTATACAAAAAAATCTGGAAAAATCAAGTGAGTTTTTGGCTACGAGCAGCCCTGCAAAGATTTGCCAAGCAAGCGATTCTGCCCAAAGATTCCCTTTACTCAGGGGTGAAGATTCTCGCGTTTTTTATTTTGTCAAATGATTGAAGATTGCAGCTAAACTCGTGCTTTGCGCCGTATAATACGGATGTGTTAAAGGGCTTTTTTGATGCCGTAATCAACCTGACAGACCCACGCCCGCATTATGTGGGCGAGCGATGTCTGCTCGAGAAAAATGCAGTGGGTGGATGTGATAAATGCGCGGTTGCTTGTCCACACGATGCGATTGAACTGGGACTGAAACCAGAAGTGCTCGAGAATTGCACGGGTTGTGGGCTATGTGTTCAAGTCTGCCCAAGTGGGGCGCTTGAATACAATCTGGTAAACCCACTGATGCAGTTAAAAAACCAAGGCACAACCCACGCCAGTGCAAGTGAGTCGGAACGTGTTCCCAGCAGCTTAAAATGCAGTAAGGTTCTGGGCGAAAGTGCTACGCTAGAGTGCCTGGGAAGAGTGACACCGGCAATGCTTCTAGCCGCCAGTGCTTGGGGACAAGATCTGACCTTGCTGCACAACGATTGTGCGACTTGTAAGTTAGGCGGCGCTAGCGTACCAGATTCGCTCGAGAATGTGATTGCCATTGCCAAAGAGTACAAAAAGAACCTTACACAACCACAAATCGCGGTACAGGTGCGCCAAGTTGAAGCGGATGATACCAGTCCAAAACCACTACCAGCAATCTCGAGACGAGATGCGCTGCGCTCATTTGGGCGCAGAACCCGTGAGAGTACCGCAAAATTGATTCCTGAGCGGTTTTTGCCAGGAGTGGATACGAAACCAGAAGCGCAACAAATTCCTGATGAATGGGTTTGGCGTAAAAAAGCTTTGCGCCCTACACCTGAGCCGCAAGCATTGCAATATTGGGTTGTCCCAAGTGTGGACGAAAACTGTATTTTTTGCCCTGTATGCCAAAACGTTTGCCCTACCAATGCCATTACTCGAGAGCGTGAAATGGACGGGATGTGGAAAATCCGCCTCGAGGTACAAGCCTGTACGGGCTGCAATGCCTGTGTGACCAGCTGTCCTCCAAGCGCCATGAAACTCGAGCCTTTGATCGAATTTTCGTTGCTCGAGCAAACAATTTTGCTGCGTGAAGGAGATGGCTACACTTAAATTATTGACGAACGACCTGAAGCACCTTAAAGCCATTGCTTTTGGTTATGGTTTCGAGCTTGCCTAGTTGGCGCATTGCTGCCTCGTAAGGCAAAAAGTGATTTGCGACCAGCCAGACCTCCGCATTTTTGCTGCTATGCCGCGCTGCAGCATGGATAAATTCTTGTGCAACATCCAAGCGTAAATCGCGCCCTACATGAAATGGTGGATTCATCACCACCAAGTCAAACTGTTCGTCTGCGCCCAGTGCCGAATCCACATCTGAATGCAATACCCGACCGCTTACTTGATTTGCCGCCAAGGTAGCAGTTGCACTTTGCACGCTTAACGCATCATCTTCAAGCATCGTCACCTCGGCGCCTTCGAGTGCCAAAAAACCGCCTAAAACCCCGTATCCTGCACCAATGTCCAGAACTTTGCGTCCCTTGCCATTGGGCAGATAAGCAAGCAGCAATTCGCTGGCTGCATCGAGTTTGCCAGAAGCAAACGCGCCAGCATAGGCAATGCATTCTAAGTTGTGTCCACGCTGTGCAATGCTAAATCGTAATGGCTCGAGCGCAGGGAGGGCTTTGGAATGATGTCTCTCGAGCCGTGCTGCGCGAAAGCCTTTGGCTCTGGCTACAATTTCGCCTGCTCCAAAAATTTTTTTGGCTTCCTTAAAATAGCGCTCAAAGCCTTTATCCTTGTCGCCTGCCAGAAATGCCACACCGCCAACTTTTGTGCATCGAAAAGCCTCGAGAATACTGTGTGTTACTCGAGCATTGCCACGCTCACCCGTGAGGATAGAGAGCACTATATCGGCATTTTCAAATATCCCAAGCGGCAATCCTGTTTGTTGCAAGCAAGAAAGTGCCGCGGCACTTGGGTCAGAAACCACGACTTTTGCACCTCGAGCCGCGAGTGCAAGTGCCACTGCTCCACCCCGAGCGCTCAGGTCGGTGATATTGCCTGTGTTGATGCCCTCGAGCGCCTCGAGCAACAACATCTGGCTTGGCTCGAGGTACGGAAAACCGGGCACACCAGCTTTGGTTAAACCATATGGATCAAGTCTAAAAATATCAAAATAGCTTTTCACTGCTTTCAGTGTAGCTTGCAGGTTACGCTTTCAGTGTATCTTGCAAATTATGGATACAAGCCGCGCAACGCCCGAGCCTCGAGCACCCGTGTACAAGCAACGATAAACGTTGCGGTTCTCATGGTCACGTTTTTGTCTTGCGCCACATCCCAAATACCAGCAAAGGCTTCGGTCATAATTTTCTCGAGCCGTTTGTTGATTTCGTCTTCGGTCCAAAAAAAGCTCGAGAAATCTTGCACCCACTCAAAATAAGAGACAGTCACGCCACCTGCATTGGCAAGCACATCAGGCACGACAATCACTCCTTTTTCGCGCAAAGCATCGTCGGCAGCGGGTGTGGTTGGTCCGTTGGCGCCCTCGACGACGATTCGAGCCTTGATTTGAGCGACATTGTCCAAGGTGATTTGTTTTTCTAGTGCGGCTGGCACCAAAAATTCTGTTTCGATGCCCCAAAAATCCGACTTGGATATTGCGCTGGCTTTAGGGTAGGCGGTGACATCGGGGTTTTGTTTCATGAACTCGAGTAAGTCGTATGGGTTGATTCCATCACCGTTAAAAATCGTGCCACTGACATCTTGAATAGCCACAATTTTCGCTCCGTGATCGTGGAAAATTCTAGCACTAGCATTGCCTACATTGCCAAATCCTTGTACAGTCACCCTCGAGCCAGCGACTTCTAAGCCAATGCGTTTGGCAGCTTCGCGCCCGGCAACAAAGACACCGCGCCCTGTGGCATCGCGCCGCCCAAGGCTCCCGCCCAAAGCGATTGGCTTGCCCGTAACTACTCCTGTTGCGGTGCGACCCTGATTCATGCTGTAGGTATCCATCATCCATGCCATGGTGAGGTCATTGGTGTTTACGTCTGGGGCAGGAATATCTTTGTCTGGTCCGATGATAAAATTGATTTCAGAAGTATAGCGCCGCGTGAGTTTTTCAAGTTCGCCTCGAGATAACTTGCGTGGGTCTACGCGAATCCCACCCTTGGCTCCGCCGTAAGGCAAATTAACGGCGGCATTTTTCACGGTCATCCAAGCGGAAAGCGCCATCACCTCAGAAAGGGTTACATCCTGGTGATAACGTACCCCTCCTTTGCCTGGTCCTCGACTCGAGTTATGTTGCACACGGTAGCCCTCGAAGTGGGCAACGCTCCCGTCATCGAGTTGGATTGGTACATCCACAATCAAGATGCGCTTGGGGCGTTTGAGGGTTTCTACCCAATAACTGAGTTTGCCCAAATACGGTGTGACTCGGTCTACTTGTTCTAGGTAAATTTCCCAAGGTCCGAGGTCATCTTGGGAGAGATAAGAGGGAACGAGGTGCTGGTGCATGGTTTGGCTCCTTGGAGGTGTAATGTGCAGATGAATTATGGTCTCGAGATAGCTACTGTTCTCGTACACTGGCTTATAAAACACTTTGTTTTTTCAAAAACGGACGACCTGATGCCCTGAGTGTATAACTTTTATGGATATAAGCCGCGCAAATTGTTAGACTCGAGGATTCTGCCGAGCGCAAGCACAAAGGCGGCTTGGCGTAAGTTGAGATTTTTTTCGTGGCGCACTGCATAAACATTATCTAGAGCATGGGTAAAATGTTGCTCGAGGTTTTGTTTGATTTCTTCTTCGCTCCAGTAAAAGTTATTGAAGTCTTGTACCCATTCATAATAAGAAACAATGACGCCACCTGAATTGGCTAGGTAATCGGGAATGATAAAACGCCCTTCACGCTCGAGAATGGCATCTGCTGCTTTGGTGATTGCGTGGTTTGCTCCTTCGGCAATAATATTGGCTTCTATCTTGGCGGCATTGCCCGCGTGTATTGCGCCCTCGCGCACAGCGGGAACCAAAATATCCACGGGTAAAGTCAACAGCGACTCTTGGTCTATACGCTTTGCGCCAGTAAAACCTACAACACTGCCTGTTTTTTCTTTGTAAATGATCAGTTCGGGAATATCGATTCCGTCATGAGCATAAATTGCTCCGCTCGAATCAGATACTGCTACAACGCGCACGCCGCGCTCAAAAAGCCCGAGTGCGGCGTACCGTCCAACGGTCCCAAAGCCCTGAATGCCAGC
>JBKBVO010000234.1:0-2939 GCA_046289535.1 Deinococcales bacterium
TGGAGTCTGCCCAAAATCCCCGAACTGGCTCCGCTCCAAGCGGTGTGGCTCGAGGGGCTTGTGCTCGCCAATAAAAAGTTACACGCACACCTCAAGACGCTGTGCCAGCGCTATCCTCCCCAGGGCAGTCTGGCACTGACTGGACACGCACACATCGATTTAGCATGGCTCTGGACGATTTCCGAAACCAAACGCAAGGTCCAGCGCACCTTCGGCACGGTGCTTGAACTGATGAAACAGTATCCAGATTTTGTGTTTAATCAGTCGAGCGCCCAAGCCTATGCGTGGCTCGAGCACGACGACCCAGAAATGTTTTCACAAATCCAAAGCCGTGTGCGTGAGGGGCGTTGGGAACCCATCGGCGGCATGTGGGTCGAACCCGACGGACAGATGTTAAACGGCGAGTCTTGGGTGCGCCAGATTCGTTACGGGCAACAGTATTTTTTAGAAAAGTTTGGGCGTACCTCGAGCGTCGCTTGGCTCCCCGATACTTTTGGATTTAGTGGGCAGTTGCCACAGTTGTTGCGCCTCGGCGGTATGCCGTATTTTTTCACCACCAAAATGCGCTGGAACGAAACCACGGAATTTCCGCACGATTTATTCAAGTGGCGCGGCTTGGATGGCTCAGAGGTTCTGGCACATTGTTTTTGGAACGTTTTTGACAGCTACAACGCGCAAATAGACCCCAAAAGCACCTTGGGAACGTGGCGCAACTTTAAGGGCAAAAACGCCAGTGCATGGCTGAGTGCCAACAGCGCGCCACAAAGCCTACTCGCTTTTGGTTATGGCGATGGCGGCGGTGGTCCTAGCCGTGAGCATCTCGAGAATTACGCCAAACTCAAAAATTACCCAGCACTGCCAAAGCTCGAGATGACTCGAGTAGATGACTTTTTTCATAAACTACCACAAGAAAAACTTCCTGTTTGGTACGGCGAAATGTACCTCGAGTTACACCGTGGGACTTTGACCACACAAGCGCTGGTCAAAAAACTGCACAGGCAGTTGGAGCATCGTTTGCTCGAGGCAGAATTGCTCTGGAGTTTGGCTTGGCAAAGTGGGGCAATCTATCCACAAGCCGAACTCGAGCGACTTTGGAAAATTCTTTTGCTGCACCAGTTCCACGACATTCTGCCAGGCTCGAGCATCCGCGAGGTCTACGAAGACGCTCACCAAGCACTTGGGGCAGCACTCGAGGCAGCAACAAGATTGCGCGATAGCGCACAACCAAATGGTTTCCTTACGGATTCACTCAAAAAAATACAGGAATCCAACACGCCCCATGCCCCATCAGTGAAGATGCTTGAAGATGGTGGCTATGCACTCCAGGCTGGTGCGCTCAAAGTGCGGTTGAGCAAAGAAGGGTGGCTCGAGTCTTTTGTGTACCTTGGGCGTGAGTATTTATCTGCACCAATGCGCCTAACGTATCAGCACGACCTGCCGCGTGAATGGGAGGCGTGGGACATGAACCCGCCGCACAGTACACCCATAGAAAGTGTTGGACAGTTTGAGGCACTTGAAAGTGGCGTGCGTGTAACGCACCACTGGCGCGACTCGAGTTTTGTTCAGGAATACCACCTCCGTGCGACTGGATTAGAGGTTCGCTGCCACTTTGATTGGTGGGAAAAACGCACACTTTTGCGGCTCGAGCTTCCGACCACACTCAATGCAAATCGGGGAATCTTTGAAACCGCCTTTGGGGTACAGGCTCGCTCAACCAAGCCGAATACCCCCACAGAGATGGCTAGTTTCGAGGTCTCTGCACAGCGTTTTGTATTGCTTTCGGAAGGCAGTCGACATTTGGCGCTTATAAACGATTGCAAATATGGATTTGGGTGTTTGGGCGGCACTTTAACCATGTCGCTACTGCGTGGCACGATGTATCCAGACCCAAATGCCGATATGGGCAAGCATGAATTTAGCTATGCGCTGGATATTTTAGACAATCAAGCACACTCAGCACCTATTTTTTCTGCTGCGCTTCGGGCACTCGAGTTTAACAGTCCACTATTGGCAGCAGCTCAAGCCTTGGTACAAAGCCAATTGATATTAAGCAGCCTCGAGAAAAGCCAGTTTGACAGTGCTTTCTTGCTGCGTTTTTACGAGCCGTGCGGCGTTTCCCTGGCTTGTCGCCTCGACCTGAATTTTTTTAACCCTAAGCGGGTGCAACGCGTCAATTTACTCGAGCAGGAAATAGAAAGCCTGCTGCTTGAAGAAGGTTTTGTGCAACTCGAGGTCAGAGCGTTTGAGATTTTAAGCTTCAAAATATTTGTCTAGCCAACAAAAAAGCACACCCAAAGCAGCCCTGAGCAAAATCAGGTACTCTGATAATGTTTTACTCGAGAAAACCAGCAGTGGTCTGTTCAAATTGGTGATGCTGTGGCGCATCTGCACGTTGAGTGCTGTACTGGCGATACCACCCTTTTTTGCTTCGAGCGCTCGTGCCAAAACCGCAAAACCATGAGCAATCGCAATTGCCAACAAGCCACCGTTGAGCATTCCACTTTGGGTGAGCGCAATCGCTCCTACGCCACAAAAAACAATCGCAAAAGCACCGATTCTGCTAACACAATTCACGCCACATGATTTAAGACTCCAAAGGCAGGGTTGCGATAAATTCCTTCATCCCCACCCCTATTTGGTCGCGCACTTCGCGCCACTTGCCCAGTCCCTGCCCGCTAGGGTCGGTAAATGGCATATGCAAGCGCACCGTTTGCGCTGGGTATGATGGGCAGGCTTCTGCGGCACTATCGCAAACCGTAATCACATAATCAAAATTCCAGGGGTCTGGCAGGTCATAAAGGGTTTTGCTCGAGTGGGTGCTCAGGTCTATGCCCACTTCCTGCATCACTTGGATTGCATCGGGTTTCACAAAGGTGGCTTCGGTTCCTGCACTGTAAATTTCTGCCCTCGAGCCTGCAAAATGCCGCGCCCAACCCTCT
>JBKBVO010000235.1:0-2925 GCA_046289535.1 Deinococcales bacterium
GCATGGTGGGTTGAAGGTCGTTGGGGCGCTTGGCGAGTGCCACCACAATTGAATCAGTGGGGACATTCTGTGCTGTGAGTGGTTTGCCATTGGCATTTAGGGCAGTCTCGAGAATCTCAAAAATCGCATTTTGACTGGCAGTAAATTCAGTTGGGGCAGTTACTTCAAACGCTCCACCAATAAGCGAAACATAGTCTAGTGAGTTGAGAATCGGAGCGTTAATGGGGTTGATGCTGATTGGCACAGGGCTTGGGAATGTACCAGTGGGTAGAGATAGAGTGGCGCTACTATTCGGTGCGGTGACTGTTCCACCTGTGATCCCTTCAGGCTTACAAGCAACCAATCCCAATACAAGCACGATCAGCAACATGGTTTTGTAAATATTCATTATTTCTCCTCTAAAGGCAGTCTACTGATAGCCCGTTACTTTTGCGTTACCTTTTTAGTGATAAGCTATTTTTATGGTTTTGGAACAACTCGAATTGCATTTTCTGGGTATCCCCAAAGTGAGTGTTTCTGGGTAAGTACAAAAAATCACCCGCAAGGGTTTGGCGCTCCTTGCATATGTTGCGCTTAAGGGACAAACCCCACGCGAGAAAATTGCTGATTTGCTTTGGGGGCAGTTAGGAACAGAAGGCGCAAGTCGAAATTTGCGCCGTGAATTACACCGTTTGCGTACTACAGCTCTTTTGCAGTAACAAATCCCGCTTTTAGCTACGCAAGATCTCGAGAAATTGATGCTCTTAGCCTTGCCCGAAACCGACCAAATGTTGCGCCAAAGCGTGGGGCTGCTTGCTACGGCAGCAGCGCGTAGCATCTACCCATCGGATTTTGAACTGCCAGAGTCCGACGAAACACAGGCTTTTCGCAATGCTGCAGCACTGATTCACCAAAGTGTGCGCAACTTATTACGGCTCGAGGAATTGCCATGAATTGTAAAGCACAAAATATTCCTGTTTTGGAGAGTAGAATTGGCTGATGATTAAGCCTGCTCGTGAATACGATTTTCCCGTGGTCAAAGATGGTATCTTGCAAAAGGATGCGCCCCAAATTCGTGAGCGCAAACCCGACTGGCTTAAGGTTTCGCTGCCGAGCGGTATTGGTTATACCAGCATCAAAGACACGGTTTCTAAGCACGGGCTTGCCACTGTTTGCCAAGAGGCGATGTGCCCAAATATCGCCGAATGCTGGAGTGCAGGCACAGCAACGTTTATGCTTATGGGCAGCGTCTGCACAAGGGCTTGTAAGTTCTGTGCTGTAAACACCGGCAATCCAATGGGCAGACTCGACGTGAACGAACCAGCGCACATCGCCGAATCAGTGGAACTGATGGGCTTAAAGTATGTGGTCTTAACCAGTGTAGACCGCGACGACCTACCCGATGGCGGAGCGCTGCATTTTGCCAATACCATCCGAGCAATTAAATCTCGAGTGCCAAATACCAAAGTTGAAGCCCTAACCCCAGATTTTGGTGGCAATGTAGACAGCGTGCACACAGTCATAGATAGCGGCATCGAGGTCTACGCACAAAATCTCGAGACGGTGAAGCGCTTGACCCACCCCGTGCGTGACCCACGTGCCAGTTACGAGCAAACCCTGCGTGTCTTGGCTGCTGCCAAAGCCTATAAGCCTGCTGTGTATACCAAAACCAGCCTGATGCTTGGCTTAGGCGAGACTCGAGCTGAAATCCGCGAAGCGCTTGCTGATATCCGTGCTGCTGGTGTGGATATTGTGACCTTTGGGCAATATTTGCGTCCGACCAAAAACCATTTAGCGGTCGAGCGCTATGTGCCGCCTGCCGAGTTTGATGAAATCCGCATCGAAGCCCTAGAGTACGGTTTTCTCGAGGTTGTGGCAGGACCCTTGGTGCGCTCGAGTTACAAAGCGGAACAGGTGATAGGGTTGGGATAACCTTAAGTTGGCGCTTCGAGAGGGGGTTTTGATTGTTGCCCGATGTAATCATTTTAGGTGGGGGTATCATTGGCTCGAGTGCGGCTTATTTTTTGTCCAAAGCAGGTGCAAAGGTGCTCGTGCTCGAACAAGATGCACACCCTCCCAAGGACCATACAGCTTCCTCGAGTGCGGCAAGGGCAACAGGCGGTTTTCGGGTGCAATATGGCACAGGTATCAATGTGCAGCTTTCGTTGTTGGCAAGACAGGTGCTTTTAGAGCTGGATTTCCAGACAGGGTATCAGCCATTTGGATATTTATTTCTTGCTACTTCAAGCGAGGAATTGGCAGCACTCGAGGATGCACTTTTGGTGCAACGCCGTGCAGGCTTGGGTGTTTCAAGATTGATTTCGCCGCTCGAGATTGCCACCCTCAACCCCGTGCTCAATCTCGAGGGGGTGCTAGGGGGTTCTTATTGCCCTTGGGACGGGTTTATTCGTCCACTTTTATTGCGCCAGGGTTTTGCCACAGGTGCAATGCAGTATGGCGCGGAGTTTCGTTATGGTATCAAGACCTCGCTTGTTGTGCGGGGTAATCGAGTTTTAGTGCAAACGAAGTACGAGCAGCTCGAGGCGGGTGCAATTGTTAATGCCACAGGGGCATGGGCATCAACTTTGGGAATACCTATCCCTGTAACTCCAGAAAAGCGCCAAATTGCCCAAACAACAAAAACAAATTTACTGCCCCCAGAAATGCCAATGAGTATTTTTTGCGATACGGGTTTTCATTTGCGTGTGTGCGATGAGCGAGTGCTGTTATTGCGCCAGGGTACCCTACACTCGAGCCATCCTCTGGACTTATCGCCTGACTTGACTTGGACTGCACCCATGTTTGCCGAAGCCCAGACTCGAGTACCCGCTCTGCGTGGACTTGAAATAGAACAGGTCTGGGCAGGACTATACGAAAATTCGCCTGACAAACACGCTATTTTTGGCAGACATCCCGAGTATTCAAACCTGTATTTGGTCAATGGCT
>JBKBVO010000236.1:0-357 GCA_046289535.1 Deinococcales bacterium
ACCCGGCATGCCCGAAATGCTCAGCGTGACCAGCGCGATTGTTGGCGAAGGCATCGGCGAACACGTTGCGCTCGTAACCGACGGGCGTTTCAGCGGCGGAACCAAAGGCTTGATGATTGGTCATGTCTCACCCGAGGCGCAAGTCGGTGGTGCGATTGCCCACATCCGCGAAGGCGATATCATTCATATTGACTGCGACAAGGGTCTGCTCGAGCTGCAAGTCAACCAAGCCACACTCGAGGCGCGAGCCGCAACTTGGAAACCCAAAGAACTCGAGTTTAAGTCGGGGGTCTTTGCGCGCTACGCCAAATTGGTCTCGAGCGCCAAATACGGCGCTGTGCTCGAGTGACAGCCCGA
>JBKBVO010000236.1:367-2915 GCA_046289535.1 Deinococcales bacterium
ATGTGTAAACTCGAAAGGACTCATTTTCTCAACTTGACATTGAGTACAATGCGGGCATGACCAAATCCGAAGTCGAGCAACTGATTGAAGCGGCTGTTAGACCATTGCGCCAAGAGCTTGAACAGCTCAAAGCGCGGCTCGAGCCGCTGCAGTCCGAGCCAACGGCACTCCAAAATCAGATTCCCACCGAACGCACAGATTTCCAGCGCTTTTTGCAGCGCGGTCTCGAGCAGGAGCAGGTGCGCTACAGCGAAGAAGCGAGCGAAGACAAACCCGCACCCAAAAAGGGGGGTTGGAACCCATTTCGCCGCTAAAGATACCCCTGCTTTGCGGCTTGACGGCGAGCGGCAAAACCGCCCTTGCGCTCGAGCTTGGCGCGACTTACCCACTCGAGGTCGTTTCGGCGGATGCGATGATGGTCTACAAAGGCATGGACATCGGCACCGCAAAACCAACGCTACTCGAACGCCAAGCCGTACCACACCACTTAATTGATATCCTGCCGGCTAATCAAGATTTTTCGGTGGCGCAGTGGGTTGGGGCTGCCGAAAGCGCAATCGCGCAAATTCTGGCACGCGGCAAAATTCCCCTTGTGGTGGGCGGAACGGGCTTTTACGTGCGCGCCCTGTCCGAAGGCTTGCCGAGTACCCCTGCTTCCGACCCCGAACAAATCGCGCGACTCGAGCAAGAGTTGCGCAAACAGGGCTTGGATACCCTCTATGCCGAACTCGAGCAGCACAGCCCGATAGACGCACAACGCACCCAAAGAAACCCGCGCCGCGTGCTCAGAGCACTCGAGATTTTGCGCGGCACAGGCGCGCCACCCTCGAGCTTTGCACCGGTTGCGGCAAAGTACCGCTTTAGCAAAGTCGCACTCATTCCAAGCATGCCCGAACTCGAGCCGCGCATCCACGCCAGGGTCGAATGGATGTTCACTTCGGGTTTGCTCGAGGAAGCTGCCGCACTCATTCCCGTATTTGCCAAAGACGGCAGGCGCGCTACGAGTTTTCAAGCCATTGGCTACAAACAGGCGCTCGACTATCTGCTTGGCGCGCACGATGCCAATGGCAAAATTGCCGCCATATCGCTCGAAGAGTGCAAGCGCCGTGTTGTGCTCGCCACACGCCAGTACGCCAAGCGTCAAACAACTTGGTTCAGAGCCGAACCCAACGCTCAAATTTACCAAACAAGCGCCCAAGCAAAGCAGCAACTCGAGGCGGTTTTTTTGCCGTTCTTGGCAAACTGACGCGCTGCAATCTGCTAGACTGCTCTCATGCAAGACGCAAAACGCCCGCTTCGGGTGGCGCTTTTCACCGATACCTACAGACCGCAAATCAATGGCGTTGTCACGAGTGTCGTGAACCTCAAGCGTGGACTCGAGGAACTCGGGCACACAGTCACAGTCGTAGCACCAAAACACCCTGCCCAAAAACCCGAAACAGGCGTGATTCGCATACGCTCCACGACATACCGCCCGCAACCGGAACAACGTTATGCGTTTCCGCCATCGCTGCGCAAAATTCTCGAGTTCAGACGGCGCAACTTTGATATCATTCACACCCACGGGCTTGTGATGCCCGTAATTGGCTTAGGTATTGGGCGCCTGCTCGGTGTGCCGGTGGTCATGACCTACCACACCCGCTTTCGCGATTACGTGCACTACGCACCTTTCTATGCGACCATGTCATGGCTCTTGAACGACAAGCGCTGGTATCTGCGCGGCTCGAGAACCCGCACCCGAGTCTCGCGCAATTTGGTCAACAACTTTGAGCACCGCACCCAAGCGCTCGCGGCGCGCATAGACGAGTGGCTGTGCAATCGCAACCTCGAGATTATCTCGCCCGCCGCACCGATGGCGGACGAACTCGTCACCATGGGCGTAGAAAGTCCAATCAATGTCATACCCAACGGTATTGACCTCGAGTCTTTACAGCAGCCCCGCCCAGACCCCTTTCCTGGGCTTGGCGTTCCCGAAAACACCAAACGCTTGGTGCACGTCTCAAGGTTAGGCAAAGAAAAATCCATAGATGCGCTGCTCGAGCGCTTCAAATGGATTCACGCCGCCATGCCGGAAACGCACTTAATCATCGTCGGCGATGGACCAGAGCGCCAAAATCTCGAGAAACTCTGCAAAAAATTCGCCCTAGAAAAAGCGGTTACATTCACGGGCTACGTCTCCAATGCCGACATCGGTGCATACTATCAACACGCCCACCTCTTTGTTTTTGCCAGCATCTCAGAAACCCAAGGCATGGTCGCACTCGAAGCCAGCGCCTGCGCCTGCCCAGTTGTGGCTCGAGCCGAAATGGGGATTACTTCTTGCATCATCGATGGTCAGACCGGATTTTTGGTGCACCCGGATGATATCCAAGGCTATGTCGAGCGGGTGTTGCTTCTGCTGCGCGACGAACCCAAACGGCTCGAGTTCGCACACGCCGCTAGGGCATTTGCCCTCGAGGAAGGCTCGCACCGCACCATGACCAAACGCATCCTGGAAGTTTACACACGGGCGATTGGCACCTCTAAAGGCTGGTCAGACCTGACGCTT
>JBKBVO010000051.1:0-10094 GCA_046289535.1 Deinococcales bacterium
GTCGACCTCGGTGATCCGCCGGTAATACTCCCTCACATTGTCCTGACGTTCGAATGCCATGCGCGCTCCGCTCCAAGAATGAGAACCAGACCATCCGTTACTTACCGACCGGACGGCCTTTCCGCCGAAGCGCGGACTTTTCGTTTGCATTTCTGCCGAAAACTGCTATATATTAACGAAGAGTGACGAACAATGAGGATACGGAAACGAACGTCATGACGAACTGGCTGACACTTGAAGAGGCGGCGAAATACCTGAAGATGGGCAAGTCCACCCTCTACGACCTTGCCCGCAAGGGCAGCATCCCCGCCCACAAGATGGGCCGGGAATGGCGATTCGACGCCGCCGAACTGGATGAATGGCTGAAGGCGGGGAAATTAGCATTGCGGGAGCCAATGGAACAATGAGAACGAATCAGGAACGCGGCAAGGAATGGGAATACCGCGTCATCGCCGTCAACAAAGCAGGCGAAGGCCACCCCAGCAACACCGTCATAGCGATGCTGTGAGTTTTTTTAGAAAAGGTATAGCATGATGAAGGACAGGCAAGAGGCAAAAAAGGAATTTAAGCAGGCTCTTCGCAAACTTGCCGAGAATCTGAGTGGCCACGTTGCAACCGAGGATCAGCAATGGACGGTGAAGGGATTCATTGACGTCTTTCGTAACGTATATACAATCTCTGCGGATACCAAGATCGTGTCAAAAATTCTTGAGATACATCTTTTTCCGGTTCTGCTGAAGTTTGCGCAGAACCATGGGTATCGGATTGTATTGGCCGATCATCAAAATTACTACCCTGACCTGTCCTTTGTCTCAGCCCAAGATGAGTCTCTGAAATTCGCTGTTGATTTCAAGACCACCTATCGCCTGCCGAATAAACCAGGCTTCTGCAACGGCTTTACGCTCGGTTCGCACGGCAGTTACTTCATTGAGCGTGACAAGAAGAAAAACATCCAATTCCCCTACAGCCAATACTCCGGTCATTTTTGCCTTGGGATCATTTATACTCGGACTGATTCTGGTGATATTGACGAAACGCGGGTTTACAAAGACGACCAATTGCAAAGCATTGTTTCGGTTATCCGAGACATTGAGTTCTTCGCTTGTGAAAAATGGGAGATCGCCAGCGATTCCCAAGGTAGCGGAAACACGGCGAACATTGGAAGCATTGTTCGGATCGAGGACATCCTTTCAGGGAATGGTGTCTTCAAGAATCTTGGAGAAGAATGGTTCGATGAATACTGGATGAACTATGGGAAGATCACGATCAAGTCACATACGGGAAAGCAGAAGAAACTTACAAAGCTGACGGAGTTTCTGGAATTCAAAGGGAAAGACCCTGGCCTTGCGAATCCCTGCGTTCGCACAAATCGCAATAATGCGGAAAATCAGGATGGCTAAGATTCTCGTCCCCCCTATCAAGTGCCAGGGCATCAAGACCAAGATTGCCCCGCTAATCCTAGCCAATATCACGGTTCCCAAAGACGGGTTGTGGATTGAGCCATTCATGGGTTCTGGTGTTGTTGGGATGAACGCACGTCCGCCACGGGCGTTGTTCGCTGACATCAATCCCCATATCATCGCATTTTATAGCGCAATAAAGAATAGAGAAATAACGCCTGATTCCGCGAGAGCCTTCTTGGAGCATGAAGGCCGACTTCTTCGAGAAAGAGGTGAAGAACACTACTACGCCGTGCGTGAACGTTTTAATAACGACGGGAACCCCCTCGATTTTTTGTTCTTATCGCGAAGCTGCTTCAACGGGATGATTCGTTTTAACAAGAAAGGCGGTTTTAATGTGCCTTTTTGCAGAAAGCCGGATAGATTCGCCCGCGCCTATGTGACAAAGATTGTGAATCAAATTGCCCGCTTCTCTGAGTTGCTGCTTTTTCATGATTGGACGTTTACGCATCAGGACTTCGAGAAGACGATAGCCAACGCTTCGCAAGATGATTTCATTTACTGCGACCCTCCTTACCTTGGAAGGCATGTTGACTACTTCAACTCTTGGCAATCTACCGATGAAGAGCGCCTATATTATTGCTTGTCTAGGACGAAGGCACGGTTTATATTATCCACATGGCACAGCAACAAATACAGGAAAAACGAATATCTTGATTTGCTATGGGCGAAGTTTCATGTGGTTACTAAAGAGCACTTTTATCACGTGGGGGCTAAAGAGGATAATCGGAATTCCATGCTGGAAGCCCTTGTAATGAACTTTTCCCCTGACTGCGAAGCAATCTCGAAGAACGTTACTCCGCAGCCTTCCCTATTCGATTACATTGCTGAATCAATGTAGGCTTAGTCCTGCCTCGACCAACTACCCGGATTCGAAGGTGTAGGGTTCCTGCTCCCGCGTGTCGACGACGGTGACCCGGTCCACGTCAGAATGGGGCCAGGGCGCTCTGCGCCGCCGAGTCGTATTCGTCTCCGCCGTCTTCGAGCACGATGCGCCGGTTGATGTAGACGTTCTCGTTCTCGCCGCGCGTGCGCTTGGTGATCTCGAGCTTGACGTTGATGAGCTTCTCCAGGTTGGCCGGAAGCTCGGAGAGCTTGTCCAGGTTCAACCCGCAGGTGTGCAGGTCCGTCTTGAGCCACTTGATGTTTTCGCGGGTGGCCATGACGTTGTTGCGCCACAGGAGCCTGCCCCGGAACTTCGGGGCGAGGATTCGCAGCGTCCACTTAAGCATGGGGTTTCCCGAGGTCTGGGCCCGGGTCAGTTCCACCCGCTCGACGTTCACCTGGTACTTGCCGTCCGGGATGGTCTCGAACTCGCGTTCTTCGACCTCGGCATGCGCGAAATCGTCGTCGAACTGTGCGAGGTCGATGTCCTCGTGGCCGCAGGGCTCGTCGAAATGTCCGTAGTCTTCGTTCTGCACGGTCTGTTCCTCCATCTATGGGGTTTATTTACCGGCGGGTGCGGGCTTCTTGTCCTGCCCGTCCCCCGGTGCCGGCACCGACCGCGGGGCACTCGCCCTCGGCGCGGCCGCCGGCCTGTTGAATGCTTCAATGAAAGCCTGGAAATTGAGGTCGATGGTGTCGGGAAGCCGTCCCGTGCGGTCGCCCGCCTCGTACCACGATGTCGCGGCCTTGGAACTCGCGGACGAGCAGAGTCCCGGGCAGTGGCAGCCTCGGGTCGCGCGACGGGGATAGGCGGCTGGTCGCCGTTCTCGCTTTGACCTCAGCGGAACCCGAGGCGACCTGAGAACGCGGTCTCCGCGTGATCCGGTCGGCGTCATTGGCCAGTTCCTCAGCCCTGCGCCGGGCCCGCTCCGAAAGGTCACCCTCCGCCAGGGCCTGGATACGCCAGGCGATTCGCTTGCGAAGAAACTCCTTGTGGTAGGAGCGGGTCTCTTCCCCAAAGACCTCGAGGTACTTGTCCCGGAGTTCTCCGACGGTCATCCGGGAGAGCCCCTAGACCTCTTGATACGTTGTTGCTTCCATCCGAAACCTCCTTGGTTCATGGGCTTCGCCCCGCGGGCGGCCCGTCCGCACCGCAATCTCAGGGCGTTAACTCGTGAATGAATGAAGGCTTCGGTGGCCCGGAATATCAAGGCGTTTCTCCGTAAACGCCTCAGATTCTTCAACTTGCGCCACATGCTCTGCCCCACTGCCGGAATCTGGGGCGATTCGGCATCCGTTTCGATGGCGCATGTAACCCCAGGCAAGGATCGTAGCGATCTCCGATATCACCTCGTCGAAAGAGATTGGGACGTGTTCGTTGGCCGGCATCCGGTCCTCCTTTTGCGGGAGGCCGCGGAAGGGTTTCGTCATGGATGCCGGGGGGCTGGATCGGCCGGTCATCGAGAAGACCGTTGGAGCCCGTTCGACACCACCCGAAGGCGATGTCGCCGGCACCCACAACGGTCTCCGATCTCACGGCCGTTTCCGCTGTCTGGTAATCCGCTTGCGCCGGACCCATAGGTCCGGCTTTCGTCGGATACCTACCAAAAGGGAGTTCGAAATGTCGAAGTGGGTGCTCAGATGCAGTCGGGCTGTTCAACTAGGTGACTCGAGAAACGGAAGACGGGAGAATTCGGAAGGGACACTTTCGGAGCGCCTGCAACCCCCAAGGTGAACCCGGTCTCCGAAATGGAGAATGAGAATGTGCGGGCGGGCGTAAGTCGGCGTGGACACGCCTAAAACAATAAGACCCCGTGGGGTAACCTCACGGGGTCTTGCGTCAAACGACAACCGCCGAAATCAGCGGATTGGATTTTGGCTCGGAAGGTAGGGATCGAACCTACGACCAATCGGTTAACAGCCGATCGCTCTACCGCTGAGCTACTTCCGAACACGGTAACGCGGGCAAGAATGTACCATGGTATTAGCAAAAACGCAAGCACCAAAAAAACCATCTCATAATTTCTTGATGAAGGCACACGTTTTCGCCGTCAGCAGCAGCCCAATACGCACTATGGGTAAACTCAATCATTATTCGCACCCTTCAGAGCTTGGGCGTAGAGGGTGATGAGGCTAATTTAATTCTATTGCCCATAAATATGAAATCCAGTCTAGCTTTGGTTGCAGTCAAGCGAGCTGATGGGTGCGTTTTGCCTTCGAGTAAACCAATTCAAGTTGGGCGTGAACCCCTACTGCCCAAACCCAGCACTTTGCGGTACAATCAATGCCTCAGGTATCAACTCGAAACACCGTGATGTTCGGATGCCACACAAAAGAGGTGAGACACATGACCCAAGCTCTGAGCCGTCAGGAGCAACACCAAGCCCAGCACAAAAAATACGTCCTCTCGAGTTGGAGTGCCCAAGGTGCACTCAACGCCCCAGTCGTGACTCGTGGCGAAGGCAGATTCTTTTTCGATGAGGACAACAACAAATACCTCGATTTTTCCTCTGGGCTGGTCAGTACCAATCTTGGGCACGGACATCCGCGCATTGTCAAAGCTATCCAAGACCAAGCTGCCACGCTGTGTTACAGCCCCACCAGCTATTTCCAAGATAAACGTGCCGAACTCGGTGAAGCGATTATTAGGCTCACCCCGTGGGCAGAAGGTGGCAGGGCATTTTTCACCACAGGTGGTGCCGAAGCCAACGATGATGCAGTGCGAATTGCTCGTGCCCTGACCGGACGCTTTAAGATTTTGGCAAGTTACCGCAGCTATCATGGTAGTACGGGTGTGGCAATGCAGCTCACGGGCGAAGACCGCCGCTTTGGTAACGAGCCAGCACTCGCTCCCGGGATTGTGCACTTTTTTGCCCCCTACCCCTACCGTAGCCCGTTTTATACCCAAGACCCACTTGAAGAAACGGCGCGCGCACTCGAGCATCTCGAGCGCACCTTGGTGCACGAAAACCCGCGCAACATTGCCGCCATCATTCTCGAGCCGGTGGTTGGTTCCAATGGGGTGATTATTTACCCCGAAGGCTATTTGGCGGGAGTGCGCCGGATTTGTGACCAACACGGCATCTTGCTTATTTTTGACGAGGTTATGACTGGTTTTTGGCGCACTGGCAAGGCATTTGCTGCGCATGCTTTTGGTGTCACTCCAGACCTGATGGTTTTTGCCAAAGGTGTGACCAGTGCTTATATTCCGCTCGGCGGGGTTTTAGTGCGCGAGGGCTTAGCCCAGCACTTTGATACCAAAGCCTTGCCTGTTGGGCACACCTATGCAGGGCATCCACTCTGTTGTGCTGCGGGTTTGGCGGCGATTGCTGCTTACCAAGAAGACGGTATCGAGCAGCACGTTGCCCAGCTTGAGGGTTGGCTCAGAAAAGGCTTAAAGGAGCTCGAGACTCGCTATGAGGTTTTGGGGGAAGCCAGGGGTATTGGTGCGTTCTGGGCACTTGAGTTTGTCAAAGACAAAGCTACCCGCGAGCCGCTTGTTGCATGGCATGGCGAAGGCATGGGTGTGATGAAAGAATTCTACGCGACGCTCAAAAAGCACGGTGTGTACAGTTTTGGGAAGTTTAACATCGCGATGGTCACGCCGCCTCTGAACACTACCCAGGACGAACTCGAGCTGGGTTTTGAGGCGCTCGATGCTGCAGTGCGTGTGCTTGGTGCTGCACTCTAAGAAAAACCCAGTGCTGCCTGGCATAAAAAAAGGGGGACACCCCCTTTTTTTATGTTTCGATTTTGGTGAGTAAATCAATTACTGTCTGGGTAAGTAAACCAAGATATTTTTGTTCTTTGGGGTCTGTAATTTACCGTCTTCAAATGGCTTATAGCCCGAGGCGAGGACGCTGTAGGTGTATTCGCCTGGCTCGAGTTTGCCGATTACAGCCGATGTGTTTGCTCGAGCGACCTCCTTGCCATCCTTGAACAAAATCACTTCGCCTAAAACAGGAAGCCTACCATTGGTGAAAGCGCCGATACGCACGCGGCAGGGGCATTTTGCATTGGATGCGGAAATCAAGCCCTGCTGTACACTCAGTTTGCGCTTAATGCTGTTGCCGTCTGGTGCTTTGACTTCAAATTGGTACTCACCGACAGGTTGCTGTGGCACATAGTACGACCATGCGCCGCTCGCATCTACGGTGGTTTTGCCCTCTGCAACCCCATTTTTGAATACTTCGAGCGTACTGCCCGCTACACCAGTTCCCTCGAGAATAAAGTCCTGGGCATCGAGCGCTTCAGCTTCGGCGGGATATAAAAAGGCAAAGCCGCCCTTGGGTGTCGCCGCAACTGCATCACCCGTTGGAACAAGCGCACCGGCAGCTGCTGCTAGACCAATCAAACCTCCACCAATGGCAAGCATTAGAGGGCGGCGTTTGCGCCCCATACTCATCGAGATTGCCCCAGCAACCAGTATACCTAAGCCCACAAGCAAGAGGGGCAAAAAGACAAATATATTCATCGTGAAAAAGTGTACACATTTTGCCTCGGGTCAGATGCACCGATAGACCGTGTGGTGGCAGCGGCGCTAGTACGGGTTTGGTACCGACAAATGAGTACGGGTTTGGTTAGTTTAACGTTCTCGAGCCGATGCTAGGCATCAGTAGTTGCTGTGCTCTTTGAATATAATTTTGTAAAGTAATTGCCCATTCATCGGCGGCTTCGAGGTGCGGTAGGGCAAGGCTGGCATGGTGCAGAATGGATTCCGGGCTGCGCCAGCCAAGTTGCACCAAGGTATCTGCGGTCATCTGCTGGGCTATCACCCAATCGCGGCTGCCTTCAGGTGCCAAACTAAGGGCGCGCTTGTAATGCTCGAGCGCCTCATCGAGGCGGTAGTATTCGTAAGCGATATTCGCAAGTAGCAGGCTTGCAGAGACAATCGCACCCATCTCGAGCGCAGTTTTTGCTTCTTGTTCAGCAACTTCAAAATTGCCAAGCCGATACTCGAGTTCAGCTAGGTCGGCTCGTACTTCGGCTTTGTGTGGGTAGCTTGGTTCGGCAAAAGCCAGGTTCAGGCTGCGGCGTGACTCTTCGGATTGTCCCGCATCCATTTGCGCCAGCCCAAGTTCGTGCAGGGCAAAACCCTTGTCGCTTCCCGAGGCTAGACGCACTGCTGCCTCAAAAGCAGGAATGGCTTCACGCCATTGCTCGAGCGCCGCATAACACTGTCCCAAAACCAGCATCGTGCCAAAACTAACCTTGTCTTCTTGTTGCTCAAGTTGTTTGGCTTGTTCGGCGCGTTCGCGCGCGAGGCGTGGATTCTCGAGCATCAGGTGCGCTCTTGCCTCGATAGTGAAGCGGGCAACAGTATCTTCGAGCAGCTCTTCACCAAGCCATTTTTGGCTTTCACTCAAGGCGGCTAGGGCTTCGTGTGGTTCCTCGAGATTAAGGTGCAATGCAGCTTTGTTTTGAAGAGAAATAGCTTTTTCACTGCTTGGTGCTTCGGCAATGGCGTTTTGATAGGCGATACTTGCATCGCGCAGGTGCCCGAGTTCCTCGAGTGCGCTGGCTCGCCAAGACCAAGCGCGCCAGCGCAAATATTTAGGCATGGTTTCTAAGTTGGTTAGTGCCTCTAAGCCCAAGTCGTATTCGCCCAAACCAATGAATACCGAGGCAGCTTGATAGCGTATTCGGGCTTCGCCCAAAAGCCCTTCTTTTGCCAGCTTGAGTGCAGCAACGCGTACAGGATGTGTGGCTTCGGGTGGGGCATCGAGCAGGCTAAGCAGTTGTCCAGCCTGCAAAACCTTAAAAAACAGATTCTTTTCGATGTTAGGGTCGTATTCTCTGGCTTCGCTCAGGCAAGCAGAAACTGCTTCAAAGTCACCCGAAGCTAAAATGTAAAGCTCTGCTAACTCGAGCATCAGTTCGGCGCGTTGGTGTGGGTTGTACGAGGCATTCACCTCGTGCATGAGCAATGTAAATGCTTTGTCAAATTCATTGTTTTCTAAAGCCAGCTCAAATGCCCTCATTGCGGCTAAGGATACCATGTGAGCGTTTGAGGGGGTACATATCGACAAGTCGCTCTTTTTTCTGGCATACTAAAACCATAAGGAGAAACCTATGCCGGAAATTGAATTGACTGCTGTGTTTTATGTGACAATCCCCGACGATATTGACCCAGACGACGTTACACTCGAGTTGAACGACGACGGTGTTGTTTCGTTTTTTGCAAACGGTGATGAGATTGCCACCGCCGAAGATATTGAAGGTTACGAGACTGAAGGTGTCTATATGGAAGACGACGACGATGATGACGACGACGACGATAACAACGATGATGATGAATAAAAAGCCCCCAAATGGGGGCTTTTTAGCGTTCTGTCGGGAGCAAATCGGTGTTGCTTGTGGGCAGTGGTTTTGGTTCAAAATCAGTATCTCGAGGATAAGCGGGTGTGGTCAGTTCATGGTAATCCAAGCCCTCGATTTCGCTTTGCGGTTTGACGCGCATTCCACCACCAAAACGGTCTATTAAACGAAACATCCAGTAACTTGTTGGCAAGACCCAACAAAGGTTGGCGGCAATACCAATCAGTTGTGCCGCAAACTGTTGCCAGTTGCCATAGAGCAACCCTGTAACAGGTGTAGACACACCATTCCAACCACTGCCATAAGTACCATCGGCAAAAATACCAGTCGATAACAAGCCCCAAATGCCACAAACGCCGTGCACAGGAATTGCACCAACGGCATCGTCTATCTTAAGGCGCTCGACTTGTTGGCTTGCCCAAACCACCAACAAACCTGCCATCGCCCCAACCACAAGACTCGCCGGAGCACCAATAAACGCACCAGAGGCAGTATTGGCAGCCAGACCACCCAGCATTCCGTTCATGACCATTGTGACATCAATGCGCCCCAAAATAGCACTGCTATAAAAAGTAGCTGTTGCCATCCCCGCTGCTGAGCAAATCAGCGCATTTACTGCTACCGTGGCAAAACGAATATCGGTGCCAGCGAGGGTTGAACCCGCGTTGAAACCAAACCAACCAAATGCCAAAATAAAGGTTCCTAGAACTGCAAATGGCAGGTTGTGCCCAGGAATAGGGCGGCTCGAGCCATCGCGGTTAAAGCGCCCAATGCGCGGACCTAAGATGTAAATACCCGTATAGCTCAAAGCTGCACCAGTGAGGTGCACTACGCTCGAGCCGGCAAAATCCACAAAACCATTGCCCAAACCAAGGTTTTCGCCCAAACCAGCCAACCAACCGCCACCCCAAGTCCAGTGGGCAAAAACAGGGTAAATCAGCATCGAGACCACCAAGGCATAAATCACAAATGCTCCAGAGCGCCAGCGTTCTGCCAGTGCCCCTGTGGGAATTGCTAAAGCCGCGCTCAAAAAGACCAAATGAAAAAAGAAGAGAGCAAATGTAGCAACATCATAGGCGTTACCCGAAAGGGCAAAACCAGCGCAACCCACCAAACTCCACTGCTCTGGAAAGCGACAATTCAGAATCTCGCTTCCACCAAAGGCAGGATTGCCACCAGAACCACCCATTTGTAGAGCAAAACCCACTGTAAAAAAGCCTAGAACCCCCAAACCATAGACCAGTAAGGTCATCATCATCGTGTGCCCAGCGTTTTTGGCTCGAGTTAGACCTGTGTTCAGCAGTGCAAAACCTGCCTGCATAAACATGACTAGAAACATCGCCACCATGACCCAAACCAAGTTCAGCGCCACTCGAGTTTGCCCAAGGATTGTGCCTACATCCTCGACGGTCAGCGGCGTATCTGCACTTG
>JBKBVO010000051.1:10104-13845 GCA_046289535.1 Deinococcales bacterium
ATATTGGCTAAACCGCCAGTGTTTGTACCAGTTGGGTCAGTAGCAAGAGCAAGGCTACCCAATGCCAAAACCAAGGGCAAAAAGCGCCAGAATTTCATGTGTTGCGCCTCATGCGTGCGACCATAGACTTCAGCGAAACGCGCATTCGCTCAAGCGAACCGAGCATATCGCCAATTTCGTCGTTGGATTCGATGCTTACACTGCGGTCGAGGTCGCCTAGTGCAATGCGGTTTGCCTGTTCGGTTGCAGCCACAATGGGGCGGGCAATACTTGCCGCCAAGAGGTTTGCTCCGAAAGCAGCAAAAATGGCGATTAAGCCAAGCGCAACAAAGAGTGGGATCAGGTTTTGAAATACGCCTGCCCCAATTTGATCTAGGCTAAAAAGTACGTGAACTTCGCCGATAACCTTTTTATCTTCTTCAGTTTTGACTTTTGCAATTGAACCAATATAACTTTTATTTCGAAATTGGATAATGCCAAAGCGTTTATTTTGCCGCTCTAGGTCTTTGAACTGAGGTTCCAGGGCTTTGGCTTCACCAACGGTCATATCCAAGGTGCTGGCGTGGGCAGCATAGGTGTTATCGGTAGAGATTTCCATGATTTCTGCATCGTAAATAACGGCTACAGCATCGGGAATTTGTTCTAAATCTCCTTTGGCTTCCACTTCTAAGGCTTGTGTTGAATTTGGTAGTTGTGCCACTAAGTCTGCATTTGACTCAGCCTCGCCCACTGCAGCTTGGTAGGCACGCGCCCCAAGCTCCTCACGATAAATCTGCGGTAACTGATAAAACATAAACGCGATAGCGCCAGCAGCCACCAAAAGGTATGGAATAACCAGTGCTTGAAAGAGTCTGGTTTGGATTTTGCTGCGTGGAAAAACACGGTCTCTGGCACGACGCGCTTGGGCAGGTAAATCGGTTTGCGTGGCTTTGGTATCCAGCACCACAGCCACGCCAGGCGCAGCGAATGGGTCTGGAGTAGACACTTCTGGGGCGGCTCGAGTACGCGGCAAAGGCGCGGCAAATGGGTCGGTCTTGCTCGGTGCGCTAAACGGGTCAGACTTTGGTGCGGCGAACGGGTCGGTGAGTGGGGTAGATGCGCTAAACGGGTCAGACTTTGGTGCGGCGAACGGGTCGGTGGGTGGGGTAGATGCGCTAAACGGGTCAGACTTTGGTGCGGCGAACGGGTCGGTGAGTGGGGTAGATGCGCTAAACGGGTCAAACTTTGGTGCGGCGAACGGGTCATCGGCAGGAGCCTCGGGCAAGTTGCGGCTGGTCTCGAGGCTGCTCTTAATTGGTACACTCGGAAAGATATCCGAGTTTGGCGGCGGAGCTAGAGGTGGAATACTAGGTGCAGCAAATGGGTCTGGGTTGGGCGCAAGGCTATTTTGTGGTGTTGCGGCATCGCCGACCGTCTCGAGCACCTCGACCTTGACACCTGCATTGCGCAAAATGCCCGCAACAGTTTCGGCTTGGCGTTGGCTACTGGCTCGGGCAATTCTCGAGCCGGGCTGTTTTAGAAGCAATAAATGCAGTCTTTCGGGGCTGCCACGCAGAGTGGGGGCAATCACTTGCGCCACCCTTTTGGCTTCTGCATCCGATAACGATTCGCTAAGGTGAATGCTAAAGCTGCTCATATGTTCTCCAAAAACTAAATCCCATATTTACTCCTCAATTGAACCAAAGCCTGCACAAAACGTTCTCGAGTGGCATTATCGCCGATGCTATCGGCAAGGGCACGCATCACTTCAGAAAAACGCGAAGCAGGAAGTTGCGCCAAATCTACGTTTAAGTCGCGGCAGACATCGGCGTATAAAAATGTTCCAGCCGGTCCGAGCAAATCCAAATAGACCTTGCTAAGTTCCGAGGTAAATTTGCTCGAGATGATTTGGGCACTTGATTTAGCAACCTGCAGTAGACCGCGTACACTGAGCGCCGCCACAACCGTGCGTGTGCGGTGTTCCGACCAACCGAGAGCTTGTCCAATTTGGCGCAACGTAGTCGTTCCAGTTAGACGTGGCAAAAACATCAGTTCATCGGCAGAAAGCGTCATTTCGCCCTCCAACTGCCTGACCATACGTGCATGGCAGTCAAGGTCAACGCCCTGATCGAAATCACGGACCCCTTCGTCTTCGGCAACTGCGATAGAAAGCGCCAGACCCTCGAGCGAGGTATCAATGCTGGCGCGTGGGCTGCGTTCGCCTGGATGAAAACCAAAACGTCCACCCGCCCAACTTGTGATTTTGCGAATTGCGTGTTGCCCAAGCAATACCCCCGCTTCAGCGTGAATAACCTCACCATTTTCAAAATAAATGTTTGCGTCTTCTTGTCCGTATTTAATCTCGAGCCGACCAGAGGCATTGGTGAGTTTCAGGTACGACAACAGACTAAATAGTTGCTCTTTTTCTAACGCACCGGAGAGTGTACTCATAATGGGCAAACAACCTCAAGTCCAGCCGCGCGCCACAAGCGGCGGTGCTTGTCGCGGATGGGTGTGAGTAGGGGAAAGAGCGCAGGCGCAGGAATAGAGAGCAACTTGAGGGTTTCAAGGTAAGTCGCCACTAAACCCTCAAAAACCTCTGTGCTGGGGCGCGAAATAATCAAAACACCTGCGATGTAACGCAAGTTATCTAAAAAAGGGTCGAGGTCTGGATAAGTATCTACTAAAGCAAGCCGTGCT
Source organism: Deinococcales bacterium (assembly GCA_046289535.1). Taxonomy (GTDB): domain Bacteria; phylum Deinococcota; class Deinococci; order Deinococcales; family JAAFIG01; genus JAAFIG01. The sequence goes on from JBKBVO010000051.1 coordinate 12,784, forward strand.
TGGCGAAAAGCATTGTCCCATGTTTCTTTGCCACGCGCTGCATCGGTGCGGCTTTCACAAAAATTGAGGATTTCGTTCCAAGTACGGATCAGTTCGTCGTAAGACGATTCTGTTAAAATCGTGTCTTGATCAAGAGTAGAAAATGCGTTTTTGCTGTAGAGCGCAAACTGTGTGCCTGTTTCGGTTGCTTCTAGAGCAATGCGGGTTTGTGCTTCTTGTCCAAGTAGGGTTTTGCCAACTTGCTCAAAACTGGCGAGCACGACGCTGCCCATGTTGTAAGTGAGCACACCACGCCAATCCAACCCCAAAACCAACAACTGCCCCGTGAGGTTTTGTTGCTCGCACGATGCCATGGTTGCCGTGAGCGAGGCTTGTGGCACTGTGCGCTCGAATTGCTTAGACCATGTGGTTACTTCTAAAAGGCTCTTGACCGCATAACGATCCAGTGTATAGAGGCTAATTGTCGCTTCGCGGTGCATATAGAGCGAAAGAAAACTCTCACGGCTCAGGGCTTGTACGGGGTCTTGCCCAACTTGGGCAAGTACACCCGCAAAACGTGAGTCCACAAAGTAAGCTCGAGCCACCGCCTGAGGAGTGCACAACACAGCGAATCCAGAGAACTGATTGCGCGACTCTATGTCGGCTTCGAGCATATCCCAGCGGATCAAGGCACTCGAGAGTGCTTGAAAAATTGGAGCATCGAGCGGCACTGGCGGCAAAGCGAACGCCAGAGGTGCGAGGCTACTTGGTGAAAATTGCGCTTCTGGATTCAAAACTCCTCCCTTTGACTTGTATTTCATAACAACGTGCTGTCAAACAACGTAAAAGCATACAACAATTTGCTCCAAGACCGTTACTCTAGCCTGACTCCAAACACGTTCGTGTGTAAAAATCACATCAAAGCGGAATGAATCTAGGTTGCTGTAAAATGTAATTCGGTTCACTATTTTCTCTTCAATACAATCACACTAAAAACCGCTATGCCCTGCTTTGCAAGCGTGGCTCGAGCATCTAAGTGTGCTGCTTCAATCAGGGTGGCAACACCTACGGGTTTGGCGTTTG
>JBKBVO010000237.1:0-2913 GCA_046289535.1 Deinococcales bacterium
ATTCGCACCGCTTCAAAACCTGCGGAATAGCCTTTTTTGGGGTCTGGAATCCTAGCTCCATTGTGGAAAACTTCAGCGTCCTGTAATGCCCTATAGCGCCAACCGGCTTTGTGTAGACGATAACCCAACTCGAGATCCTCGCCGCCATATTCGGCAAATGCCAAATCAAAGCCGCCTAATTCTTGCAGCGCGGCTCGAGCTACACTGACATTGCAGCCAGAAAAGTTCATCCAATCGGGGTGTTTGGAAAAGCGCAGCACATTGTCGGGAAAACGCACTGCACCAACTGCGATGCTTTTTTTGAGCACTTGATGAAAAGCCGCGTGGCGCGCCAAGACTTCGGGTGCAAGGCTTAGGTCATCGTCCAAAAATACTAAAACCTCAGCACTTGAACTCGCAATTGCGGCATTTCGTGCTGCACCGCGTCCAACGCTGCTTAGAACCACCACCCCAAGCTGTAAACGCCCACGCCGCTTGTATGCCTCGAGCAATGCCAATGTGCCATCGGTGCTGCCGTCTACTGCCACAAGTACCTCGAAATCGGTATAAGTCTGCTGCTCAAGCGAGCTAAGTAAGCCCTCGAGCAAGTTCATGCGGTTACGCGTTGGAGTAATTACACTGAGTTTCACAAGCAGCAGTGTACCATTGCCCGTTTTTTTGCTACACTGCTGTGCCATGGAGGCTCTTTTTGGATGGGTGAGCGACCCTGCCGCTTGGACGGCGCTTGCTACGCTTGCTGCACTCGAGATTGTGTTAGGGGTGGATAACGTCATTTTTATCAGTATTCTGGCGGGTAAGCTTCCAAAAGAACAGCAAGACAAAGCCAGACAGACAGGTTTAATTTTAGCTGCCGGAATGCGAATTTTATTTTTATTCTCGGTTTCTTTGATTCTGCAACTCAAAGCGCCGCTTTTTAGCATTTTGGGGCAGGATATTTCTGGCAAGGATTTAATTCTGCTGGCGGGTGGGTTGTTTTTGCTCTACAAAGCCACCAAAGAGATTCATGACAAGCTCGAGGGCGAGCACGGACATGTTTCGGGCGCGGTTGCCCCGACCTTTGTGGCGGTGATTGGGCAAGTCTTGCTGCTCGACTTGGTATTTAGTATCGACAGTGTAATTACCGCGGTGGGTATGACCACGATCGTACCGGTGATGATCATTGCGGTTTTGATTTCGGTGGCGATTATGCTCTTTGCTTCGGCGGGGATTTTTCGCTTTGTCAATCAGCACCCAAGCGTCAAGATTTTGGCGCTTTCGTTTTTGCTCTTGATTGGTTTTACGCTTGTTGCCGAGGCGTTCGATGCTAAAATTCCCAAGGAATACGTGTATTTTGCGATGGGCTTTTCGGTGATGGTCGAGTTCTTAAATATCCGTGCTGCGACGCGTAAAGCCACGCCCGTGGCATTGCACCAACCGATTGTTGAGGAAAATAAGGCTTGAAGGCTTCACTCTGGATTTTTGCCCTGCTGCTGATTGTGGCAGGGTTGAACCATTTTTGGAATCCAAAATTCTATTTACAAATCATGCCGCCTTATCTGCCTTATCGCCTCGAGTTGGTCTATATCAGTGGGGTTCTCGAGGTGTTAGGTGGGGCGTTGCTGCTTTTCGCCAAGACTCGAGAGCTGGGGGTTTGGCTTTCTATTGCCACCTTGGTTTTGGTCTATCCGGCTAACGTACACATGGCACTGAACTCGGGGGCTTACTCAAATATTCCCGCTTGGATTTTATGGGTACGTTTGCCGCTTCAGGCACTTCTGATTTGGTGGGCGTATTCGCTGCGCTTGAGTTAAACGTTACGGTGTTACACTAAACAGCATGATTGAACTGCGTGTTGCACTCGAGCCGAATTACCCGATTTATATTGCTAAAAATGCCCTCGAGACTGTACGCCTACCCGAACAGCGTCTGGTGCTTCTCGCTGACGAACGTATTGCGCCACTCTATGCTCCTGCCTTAAAACAGCAACTCGAGTCTCAAGGGGCAAGGGTAGAAGTGCTTATGCTGCCTTCGGGTGAAGCCTGCAAAACACTCCAGGTTCATGCAGAACTTTTATCCAAACTTGCTCAACTTGGCTTCACCAGAGACAGTGCAGTATTGGCGCTTGGCGGCGGAGCCACTTCGGATTTGGCGGGTTATGTTGCAGCCAGTTATTTGCGTGGAGTCGCGTTTTATGTCTTTCCGACATCGCTCTTGGCTATGGTAGATGCCAGCGTTGGTGGCAAAACAGGGGTGAACTTGCCCGAAGGCAAGAACTTGGTGGGCGCATTTCATCAACCCAAAGCGGTGTGGATGGATACAAATACACTCCAGAGTCTTCCCGAAGCCCAATTCCGTGAAGGTGCCGCCGAGCTTTTCAAGCACGGGTTACTCGCAAACCCCAAGCTCTGTGGGGCACTGCTTGGTGGCTTGACTGTACAATCTCCAGAGCTCGAGCACACCATTGCAGCGGCGGTGCAAGTCAAAATAAACATCGTGCAGCGCGACCCCTTTGAAAAACTCGAGCGAGCGTACCTCAATTTTGGGCACACCTTGGCGCATGCACTCGAGGCGCTCACCGAGCACCGCTTGCCGCACGGCGAGGCGGTTGGCTATGGAATGCACTACGCTGCACTGTTGGGTAAGCAGCTTGGCTATACCGATTTAACCGAGCACACATGGGCTTTTCTCGAGTATCAGCGTCCGCACAAATTGCCCCAACTCGAATGGGCAGCGTTGCGCAGCTTTATGGCGAGCGACAAACAAGCCGACTTGGGCGGGGTGCGCTTTGTGTTGCTCGAGGAGATCGCCAAGCCTAAACTCGAGCGGGTACCAGAGGCTGCGCTAGAAGCAGCCTTTGTGGCGTTTTGTCACGCATCTGACAAAATTTGTGTACAATAAGAAACATGAGGCTCAGGCAAATTATTCTGCTGTGGT
>JBKBVO010000238.1:0-2910 GCA_046289535.1 Deinococcales bacterium
AGGTGCAACCATTGTTTGTGGTGATTCGCACACCAGTACACACGGTGCGATTGGAGCGTTGGCGTTCGGCATTGGCACATCCGAGGTTGGTCATGTCTTGGCGACCCAGACACTACTGCAAAACCCTGCCAAGACCTTTGCCATTAACATCGAAGGCGAATTAGGCGTGGGCGTGACTGCCAAAGACATCATTTTGGCAATTATCGCCAAAAACGGCGCGGCGGGCGGTACGGGCTATGTGTTTGAGTACCGTGGCAGCACTATTCGTTCCTTGAGCATGGCAAACCGCATGACCATCTGCAATATGAGCATCGAAGGCGGTGCTCGAGCTGGCATGATTGCTCCGGACCAAACCACTTATGACTTTATCAAAGGTCGCCCCTACGCCCCCAAAGGCGAGGCATGGGACAAAGCCGTTGCCTACTGGAATACGTTGCCCTCTGACAGTGATGCAATTTTTGACCGCGAAATGTTTTTGGATGCCTCGAGCCTCGAGCCGATGGTGACGTATGGCACCAATCCTGGGCAGGGGACAGGTATTCGCAGCCGTATCCCCAAGATGGGCGAACTCGAGAATGCAGCAGACCGCCGTGCACTCGAGAGTGCACTCGAGTACATGGGGCTACAACAAGGACAAGCAATCGAAGGACTACCTGTAGACCAAGTCTTTATTGGTTCTTGCACCAATGGCAGGCTTGAGGATTTGCGCGAAGCTGCCAGGATTGTTGCTGGTAAAAAAGTTTCGGGGCATGTCAATGCGATTGTTGTACCGGGTAGCAAAGCGGTGCGCGCCCAAGCCGAGCGCGAGGGTTTAGACCAGATTTTTGTGGAAGCTGGTTTTGAATGGCGTGGTGCGGGGTGCAGCATGTGCCTTGCAATGAATGAGGATAAAGCAGGCAGTGGCAAGTACGTTGCCAGCACCTCAAACCGCAACTTTCAAGGCAGGCAAGGACCTGGCTCGAGAAGCCTGCTGATGTCGCCGATTATGGCGGCTGCGGCAGCAGTGCATGGACGAGTTGTAGACGTGCGCGAAATGTTGTAATCCGATTTTGTAGAGACGGATTTGATGCCCGCCTCAAAGGAGTAAAATGAACCCCTACGCAAAAGCTGAAATTCTCGAGACGATGCAAACCCATGCTGTAACCTTTACGGAGTATCTTGGGTCGCTCACTCCTGAACAATTTTTTGCTGGCACGCTCGAAAAATGGGGTGCTGCGCTGCAAACCCAGCACCTTACACAAACTTTGGGGATGATTGCTAGAGCCTTGTCTGTGCCAGAGAGGCTACCTCCAGCCCCAATCACGCAAGCGCGGCGTTTTGCCGAAATCAAAGCGGCTTACACTGAAGCACTGGGCGGCGGCGTAACACTTTTGGGGCATATGCTTCCAGCCCTCGAACCTCGGGCTGATGCTGCATATCAGCAAGAAGTGATTGCCAATTTTCGGCAGATGGTAGCGACATTCTCGAGCAATCTCGAGGCTTGGAGCGAAGAGCAACTTGACACCCTCGGAATGAAGCACCCGCTTATGGGCTTATTGCCGACTCGAGAAATGGCGATTTTTGCAATCTACCACAATATCCACCACGAAAATGGCATCAAGAAATTCTTAGATGCCAACCCTGCATAAACCCAATTTGTGGTCGAACCTTGTGTTCGCCACACGAGGAGAAAAACCATGAAACAATTTAACACCCTAACTGCCAAAGCCGCTCCTTTGCGCGAGGAAAACGTGGATACCGACCAAATTATTCCCGCCAAGTACCTGACTGCCGTGACCAAAGAGGGTATGGGTCTGGGCTGCTTTAGCAACTGGCGCTACCTGCCGGATGGCTCGGAAAATCCAGAATTTAGTTTGAACAAAGCACAGCACAAGGGCGCAAAGATTTTGGTCGCAGGGCGTAACTTTGGCTCTGGCTCGAGCCGTGAGCACGCTGTTTGGGCGCTGACCGATTTTGGTTTTGAATGTGTGATTGCACCAACGTTTGCCGATATTTTTTACAATAACTCGCTCAAAAATGGGTTATTGCCCGTGGCATTGCCAGAAGATGTAGTCAATAACCTTTGGGCTGCGCTCGAGACACAACCCGACTTGCCCGTCACTGTGGATTTGCCTAATCAGACCGTTACCTTGCCAGGTGGCTTGGGTCATAGTTTCCAGATAGACCCGTTTCGTAAAATCTGTTTGCTCGAGGGCGTAGACGACCTTGGGTATCTGCTCAATAAAGCAGATGCGATTGCAGCCTTCGAGGCTCGAGCGCGTCCTTACTGACGATTTGCCGCCCTCTGTACCAAGTATTAGACTGCAGCCATAACCCAAGCCCTCATTGCCAATACCCAAACTCAAGACCCCATTTTTGAGCTGATTGAACTCGAGCAGCGCCGCTATTGCCCTTGGCAGACGCCTTGAGATTTGCTTAGTGTAATCGAATGGGGAGCTGCACCCCGTCAGCAATGGCGGGGCTTTTGATTTTCGAGTCAAAGCCAAAAGTAAAACTTTCTTCTGCTTTTTTCTCGAACAGCACGAACTTTAAGCCTTGAGCCACAAACTGTCTTCTGTAAGCAAGCGCGGGTAAAAGCAGGTGGCTCAAACAGAAAAAGGCGTGATACGCGGATTGGTTATGAATAGAGGCAAAGCCCACCCACACGAGGTCTGGCTATAAGGATAAGTGATGCCTAACCCACATTAGATTTAGCTGTTTAATCAGTCAAAAGCTCAAGTACAGAAATACCAAGACCATGTGCAATATCTTCAAGAATCTTCAATGTTGGGTTTGGGTTTTGGCTTGATTCAAGCCATTGAATCTTCACTCATATTGCACAAAGCTGCTGCGTCCCATTGCGTCAAATTTCTTGCCGCCCGAAGCTTCCACAACTTTTGCTGGAAACGTTCTTCCACAACTTTTGCTGGA